>NZ_LZIZ01000189.1:0-60805 GCF_001666915.1 Mycobacterium sp. E3339
GTGCGATTTTCCGCCGTCAGTTCACGCTCGGCGCGCTGAGTTTCAGCCTTCGCGCAGCATCTCGATGACCGCGCTGAAGTCCTTGTCGGCGTGGTCCGCCGCGAACTCGGCGTAGATCTCGGCGGCGTGGCGGCCCAGCGGCGCCGAGGAGCCCGTCGAGCTCACGGCGTCCATGGCCAGGCCCAGGTCCTTGTTCATCAGCGCGGTCGCGAAACCCGGCTTGAAGTCGTTGTTGGCCGGCGAGGTCGGCACCGGACCGGGCACCGGGCAGTTGGTGTGCACGGCCCAGCAGTTGCCGGTCGCGCCGGTGATGACGTCAAACAAAGACTGCGCGGACAGCCCGAGCTTCTCGGCCAGGACGAACGCCTCGCCGATTGCGATCTGCTGCACCGCCAGCACCATGTTGTTGCACACCTTGGCGGCCTGCCCGGCGCCGGCGGCGCCGCAGTGAATCACCTTGCCCGCCATGGGTTCCAGCACCGGCCGGGCGCGCTCCAGGGCCTCCGCATCGCCGCCCACCATGAACGCCAGCGTGCCGGCGACCGCGCCCTTCACCCCGCCGGAGACGGGCGCGTCCAGCTGCGCCATGGCGTGCCCGGTGGCCAGCGCGTGCACCTCGCGGGCGTCGTTGACCGAGATCGTCGAGCTGTCGATGAACAGCGCGCCCGCCCGCGCGGCGGGCAGCACCTCGGCGTAGCAGCGCTTGACGATGTCGCCGCTGGGCAGCATGGTGATCACCACGTCGGCGTCGGCCACCGCGTCGGCGGCGGTGTCGAATCCGGTGACGCCGGTCTCGACCGCCGCGGACAACGCCGCCGGAACGGGGTCGTACCCGCGCACCGCATGCTTGACCGCGACCAGGTTCGTCGCCATCGGGCCGCCCATGTGGCCCAGGCCCAGGAAGGCCACCGTCAGGTGCTCGGTCATCTGACCGCCTTTCTACGCGCTCGCGCGCACTCGCGAGGCCTCGGCGCGGCCGATGACCACCCGCATGATCTCGTTGGTCCCTTCCAGGATGCGGTGCACCCGCAGATCGCGAACGATCTTCTCGAGACCGTACTCGCGCAGGTAGCCGTAGCCGCCGTGCAGCTGCAGGGCCTTGTCGGCCACCTCGAAGCAGGTGTCGGTGACGTAGCGCTTGGCCATCGCGCACAGCTCGACCTTGTCCGGATCGTCGTTGTCCAGCGCATCCGCGGCCCGCCACAACATCATTCGCGACGTCTGAAGCCCGGTGGCCATGTCGGCCAGGGTGAACCGGACGGTGGGCTCGTCGAGCAGGGACTTGCCGAACGCCGCGCGTTCACGCACGTAGGCGCCCGCCTTGTCGAAGGCGGATTGCGCGCCGCCCAGCGAGCACGCCGCGATGTTGAGCCGGCCGCCGTTGAGGCCGTTCATCGCGATGCCGAAGCCGGCGCCCTCGCCGTCGGCGCCGCCCAGCATGGCCTCGGCCGGCACCCGCACCCCCTCGAGGATCACCTGCGCGGTCGGCTGGGCGTGCCAGCCCATCTTCTCCTCGAGCGCGCCGAAACTCAGCCCCTTGGCGCCCTTTTCGATGACGAAGGCCGAGATGCCGCGCGGGCCGTCACCGCCCGTCCTGGCCATCACCACGTAGACGTCCGATGCCCCGGCGCCGGAGATGAACTGCTTGACGCCGTCGAGGACGTAGTCGCCGCCCTCGCGGACGGCGCGGGTGCTCAACGCGCTGGCATCCGACCCGGCGCCCGGCTCGGTGAGGCAGTAGCTGGCGATGGCGTCCATCGCGGCCAGCCGCGGCACCCAGGCCTTGCGCTGTTCGGCGGTGCCGAAGCTGTCGATCATCCACGCGCACATGTTGTGGATGGACAGGAAGGCGGCGGTGACCGGGTCGGCGATGGCCAGCTGCTCGAAGATGCGGACGCCGTCGAGCCGGCGCAGCCCGCTGCCGCCGACGTCCTCGCGGCAATAGATGGCGGCCATGCCGAGCTCGGCGGACTCGCGCAGCACGTCGGTCGGAAAGTGCTTGGTCGCGTCCCAATCCAGCGCGTGCGGGGCGATTCGTTTGGCGGCGAACGCGGCAGCCGTCTCGGTGATGACCCGCTCGTCGTCGTTCAGGGTGAACATGGCGCCTAATCCATTGTCGGGATCACGAATTCGGCGCCGTCCTTGATGCCGGACGGCCACCGCGACGTGACGGTCTTGACCTTGGTGTAGAACTGGATCGACGCCGGGCCGTGCTGGTTGAGGTCGCCGAAACCGGAGCGCTTCCAGCCGCCGAAGGTGTGGTAGGCCACCGGAACCGGGATCGGGACGTTCACGCCGACCATGCCCACCTGCACCCGGGACACGAAGTCGCGGGCGGCGTCGCCGTCGCGGGTGAACACCGCCACGCCGTTGCCGTACTCGTGCTCCGACGGCAGTCGCAGCGCCTCTTCGTAATCGTGGGCGCGCACGATGCACAGCACCGGGCCGAAGATCTCGTCGGTGTAGATCGACATGTCGGGGGTGACGTGGTCGAAAAGCGTTGGGCCGATGAAGAATCCACCCTCGAGGCTGGCGTCCCCGTACGCGAGGTCGTCACTGGACCGCTCGCGGCCGTCGATCACCAGCTCGGCGCCCGCCTCCACGCCCTGGCCGATGTAGTCGCGCACCCGCGCCAGCGCGGCATCGGTGACCAGCGGGCCGTAGTCGGCCTTCGGGTCCAGGCTGTGGCCGACGCGCAGGTTGTTGATCCGGTCGATCAGCCTGGCGCGCAGCCGGTTCGCGGTCTGCTCGCCGACCGGCACCGCCACGCTGATCGCCATGCAGCGTTCGCCGGCGCTGCCATAACCGGCGCCGATCAGCGCGTCGACGGCCTGGTCGAGGTCCGCGTCGGGCATCACGATCATGTGGTTCTTGGCGCCGCCGAAACACTGCGCGCGCTTGCCGGTCGCCGCAGCGGTCGAATAGATGTACTGGGCGATGTCGGAGCTGCCGACGAAACCCACCGCCTGGATGTTGCGGTGGTGCAGGATGGCGTCGACGGCCTCCTTGTCGCCGTGGACGACCTGGAAGACGCCGGGCGGCAGGCCGGCCTCCAGGAACAGCTCGGCCAGCCGCACCGGGACCGACGGGTCGCGCTCGCTGGGCTTGAGCACGAACGCGTTGCCACAGGCCAGCGCCGGTCCGGCCTTCCACAGCGGGATCATGGCCGGGAAGTTGAACGGGGTGATGCCCGCGACCACCCCCAGCGGCTGGCGCAGCGAGTAGACGTCGATCCCGGGACCCGCGCCTTCGGTGTACTCGCCCTTGAGCAGGTGCGGGATGCCGATGGCGAACTCGATGACCTCGATCCCGCGCTGGATGTCGCCGCGCGCGTCGGCCAGCGTCTTGCCGTGCTCGAGGGACAGCATTTCGGCGAGCTCGTCCATGTGGTCGTTGACCAGCTCGATGAAGCGCATCATCACCCGGGCGCGGCGCTGCGGATTCCATGCCGCCCAACCTTTTTGGGCCTCGACGGCCGAGGCCACCGCGGCGTCGACGTCGGCTTGGCCGGCCATCGGCACCTGCGCCTGCACCTCCCCGGTGCTGGGGTTGAAGACGTCGGCGGTGCGGGCGGACTGGCCGGGGGTGCGCTGCCCGTCGATGAAGTGGGGGATCTGTGTGGTCATGGTGTCCTCGGGTTCGTGCGCGCAGGAGAGGCGGATACTTGGATATCCTAGTAACTGCCGCCGGGCGTCGCAAGAACGGGTGGCCAGGGGGCGCGCGTAGCCTTCAGGCGTATGCACACCATCGAGGCGGATTACCTGGTGGTCGGCGCGGGCGCCATGGGCATGGCGTTCGTCGACACCCTGGTGACCGAGACGGACGCCCGCGTGGTGTTGGTCGACCGCCACCACCAGCCGGGCGGCCACTGGACCATGGCCTACCCCTTCGTCCGGCTGCACCAGCCCTCGGCGTTCTACGGCGTCAACTCGCTGCCGCTGGGCGGCGACTCGATCGACCAAATCGGCTGGAACCAAGGGCTTTACGAGCTGGCGACGGCCGGCGAGGTGTGCGCCTACTACGACCACGTGCTGCGCCAGCAGCTGCTGCCCAGCGGGCGGCTCAGCTACTTCCCGATGAGCGAATACCTCGGAGCCGGCCGCTTCACCACGCTCGCCGGTGCCGAGTACACGGTCGACGCGCGCCGCACCGTCGACGCCACCTACATGCGGGTGACGGTGCCCGCCATGCGCCCGCCGCCGTATGAGGTGGCCGACGGCGTCACCTGCGTGTCGCCCAACGAGCTGCCCAGGCTGGGCCCGCATCGGCGCTACGTGATCGTCGGGGCCGGCAAGACCGGCATCGACACCTGCCTGTGGCTGCTCGGCCAGGGCGTCGCGCCGGACCGGCTGACCTGGATCATGCCCCGCGACTCGTGGCTGCTGGACCGCGCCGCCATGCAGCCCGGGGCGTTGTTCGCCGACCAAATCAAGGCCAGCTTCATCGCGCAGCTGCGCGCCATCAGCGACGCCGTGTCGGTCGACGACCTGTTCTCGCGCCTCGAGGAATCCGGCGGCCTGTTGCGGCTAGATCCCGCGGTCCGGCCGACCATGTATCGCTGCGCCACCGTCACCCGGCTCGAGCTCGAGCAACTGCAGCGCATTCGCGACGTGGTGCGGATGGGCCACCTGCTGCGCGTCGAGGCGGACCGGATGGTGCTCGACGGCGGCGTCCTGGCCCGCGACGGACGCGCGCTGTACATCGACTGCACCGCCGACGGCGCCGAAAAGCGGCCCGCCACGCCCATTTTCGATGCCGGCCGGATCACGCTGCAAAGCGTGCGCGGATGCCAACAGATCTTCAGCGCCGCGCTGACCGCCCACGTCGAGGCCGCCTACGCCGACGACGAGGTGAAAAACGAGCTGTGCGTGCCGTTGCCGCATCCCGACACCGACACCGACTACCTGCGACTGGCGCAGGCCGACTACGCCAACCAGCTGCGCTGGCTCGACGACCCGGACTTGACCGCCTGGATGTCCGGGGCGCGCCTGGACCTGTTCGGCCACCTGATCGGCCACCTGCTGCCGCCTGCGTCGGCCAAGCCGCGGGTGCGTGAGCGCCTCCTGGGCATCGCCAAGTCGGTGTTCGCGGCGACCGCCAGCAAACTCGACGAACTGCTGAGTGAACAAACCTCACTGGCCGCACCGTGATTCCGGTGTAACCCGGCTCGATATTCATCGGGTGGAGGAGGCACGTGGCGGCACAAAGCGAACCCGTCAAACGGCCGCTGCGGGCGGTGCCCGACAGCGGATTTGACGCCGGCTATCCCGACTGGGAGGCCGTTTACACCGACAACGCGTCCTGGGTGTACCGCACGCTGTACGCCCGGGTGGGCAACCGGGCCGACGCCGAGGACCTCACCGCGGAGGTCTTCCTGGCCGCGCTGCGGCCGCTGCGGCTGACCGCGAGCGTCGGCGAGGTGCGTGCGTACCTGCGCGTCACCGCGCGCACGGTGCTGGCCGCGCATTGGCGGGAGACCCTGGGTCGGGAGATAACCTCGATCGACGACATCGAGCAACCACCGGACAGCGAGGAGGCGATCAGCACGGCGCCGCAGCGTGTCGCCCAGGTTCTGGACAACCTGCCGGACCGGTACCGGCAGATCCTGGAACTGCGCTTCCTGCAAGGTCATTCGATCAAGGACTCCGCCGCGCGCCTGGGCGTCAGCGTCGCCAACGCCAAGGTGCTCCAGCACCGCGCTCTGCGCCTGGCGGCGCAGGTCAACGATGGGGGCCCGTCATGAACGCGCGAGGACTGCGCCGGTACGTCGACGACCTGCTGCGGGGCCGGCGGCCCAGGCCGTTCGCCCCCGACGATTTCGAGGCGGCGCAGCTGCGCACGGCGATCGAATTGCGCGCGGCCGGGCGCCGCGGCGAGACCCCGCGCCCGGAATTCCTCGACGACCTGCATCGCCGCCTCGCCGAGCAGCTGTCCGACGCCCCGCCGGAAGCGGCGCGCACGCACAGCAGCACGCGCCGGCAGGTCATCGTCGGCACCTCGGCCGCCGCGGCCGCCGCGGTCACCGCGGTGTCCATAGACCGGGCCGTGCTCGCCGGTGAGCCCACCGCGGTCCCCGCCGCCGACAACGCGCCGCTCACGCCCAACGCCGGAACCTGGCAGCGGGTGGCGGCCAGCTCGCAGGTGCCCGACGGGGTCATGCACCCCTTCGACCTCGGGTCGGTCAGCGGGTTCGTCCGCCGCGTCGACGGCAAGCCGCAGGCCGTGTCCGGGGTGTGCACCCACCAGGGCTGCCGGCTGTGGTTCGACGCGCCCGACGACACGTTGCGCTGCCCCTGTCATTCGACATCCTTCGCTCCCAGCGGGCAGGTGCTCACCCATCAGCTACCGATCGCCCCAAAGCCGTTGCCCCCCTTGCTGGTCCGCGAGGTCGACGGCAACATCGAGGTGTTCGCGCCCGCCCGGCCCGACCAGCCCGCCTGAGCGGTGTAACCCGCCGCCCTATTCCTGGGCATGACGCTTGCAAAACATTCGGCGGTCGCGCTGGCCGCCGAGGCGCTGCTGGCGGGTTGCTCGGCCGCGCGGCCCGCCACCGGCTCCAGCCCCACCATGTCCATGGGTTCGATGTCGGCGTCCGCGCCGGCCGCCCCGGTGAGCGGCAACCAGGTCAACATCGACGGCTTCGCGTTCGCGCCCACCACGCTGACCGTCCCGGTGGGCACCACCGTCACGTGGACCAACCGCGACGAAGAGCCGCACACGGTGGCCGCCAGCGACGGGTCGTTCCACTCGCCGGGGATGGGGACGGGGGCCACCTTCACCCACACCTTCACCGACGCCGGGACGTTCGACTACGTCTGTTCCATCCACCCGATGATGCGCGGGACGGTGGTGGTGACGCGATGAACCCGAACATGAGCCGCCGCCAGCTGATGCGGCACACGGCGTGGTTCGGGGCGGCGGTCGGGTTCGCCGTCGTCGGCGGCGAGGTGATCTCGCATGTCGCCGGCGCATCGGCCGCCGAGCACGCGCACGCGCGGCCCAGCCTGCGATTCGCACAGGTCAGTGACAGCCACATCGGGTTCACCGGCGCGCCCAACCCGGACGTCACCGGGACGTTCGGCCACGCGATCGACCAGATCAACAACCTCGGCTACACACCGGATTTCGTGGTGCACACCGGTGACCTCACACACCTGTCCAGCCCCGAGCAGTTCGACCAGGCGAAGCAGATGATGAGTGCCTTGAAGACGCCGCACGTGTTCACCGTGCCCGGGGAGCACGATTCGGTCGACGACGCGGGGCAGAAATACCGGAGCGCCTTCGGTGCGGGCTCGGTCGGCGATGGCTGGTACAGCTTCGACATCGCAGGCGTTCACGTGATCGCACTGGTCAACACGTTGAACCTGCGCAAGCTCGGGCATCTGGGCACCGATCAGCTGGAGTTCGTGCAGAAGGACGTCGCGCGGCTGTCGAGCGACACCCCGATCATCGTGTTCAGCCACATCCCGCTGTTCGCGATGTACCCCGACTGGGGGTGGGGCACCGACGACGCGACCCAGGCCCTGTCCTACCTGCGCCGGTTCTCCTCGGTCACCTGCCTCAACGGGCATGTGCACCAACTGTTTTCCAAGACCGAGGGCAACGTGACGTTCTACAGCGGGACCACGACCGCGTACCCGCTGCCGCGACCCGGCGACGGCCCGGCGCCCAAGCCGGTCACCCTGCCCGCCGGCAAGCTTCGCGACGCGCTCGGCGTCCGCGAGGTGAGCTACACCCAGGGCGAAACCACCCTGGCGCTGAAAGAACGGACGTTGCAATGACTCTGCTGATCCGCATCGGCCTGGCCGCGTCACTGGCGGTCGGCGGCGCCTGCCACGCCTATCTGTATGTCCATGGCTACCGCCACATCCCGGACATCGGCGCCGCCTTCCTGGTCCAGGCCAGCGCGTCGTTCGCCATCGCGCTGCTGGTGCTGGTCGGCGGGCCCGCGTGGCTGCGCTGGGCCGGCGCGGCCCTGGCGGGCGGCTCGCTGGTCGCGTTCGCGTTATCGAGAACCGTTGGGCTGAACGGCTTTTTGGAGCGGGGCTGGGAACCCGCGCCGTACGCCGCGCTCAGCGTGGGAGCGGAGGCGCTGACCGTGCTGCTGTGGGCGTTGTCGGTGAAGTGGCGGCCGCTGGCTAGGCGGTATCCGGAACCTCCGGAGTTGGCTTCGGCGTAGCCCGGTCCGCCGCGACGGCATCGGGGGGCGCCTCGGCCTCGGAGAGCTCGGCGTTGGCGCCGGACCACTTCCGCTTGAGGCGCGATTTGAGCCGCTGCGCCGGCTTCTCCACCAGGAACCAGCTTCCCGCGGCCAGCGGCAGGGTGGCGGCCGTCGAAATCACGAAGTAGATCAACGGATTCAGCCAGATCAACCCGCAGATGGCCAGCAGCTGCTGGGTGGGGAACGCGTAGATGTACACGCCGTAGGACAGGTCGGTGCGCAGCCGCAGCCGCCGGTGCTTGAGCAGGATGCCGGAGACCACCACCGCGTACGCCAGCGGCAGGGCGCCGACCACGCGGTAGTCGGGCAGCTGGCTGGACGCCAGCACGATCACCACGCTGACCGCGACGAGCGACCAACGGGCCGGAATCACGTCCTTCCATTGGTACAGCAGGGCGCCGGCCGAAAACGTAAGGGCGGAGCGGACAGCGAGCTGGGGGATGGTCCACACCCCGGGGTAGGTGAGCGGCGGCAACACCAGCGCGCCCAGCGTCGCCAGTATCAGGATCGCGGGCGACACCCAGCGGCGGTTGGCCAGGCCGACCAGGCCGATGATGGCAACGATGATGTAGCACATGAATTCCCAGATGAGGGACCACAGCGAAGCGTTCCATCCGCCCGCGTCGGGGATCCCCTTCGGGGTGTCGCCGACGAAGTGATGCAGGTAGATCAAGGCGCTGTTTTTCCAGATGTACTCGAGCGGCGCGCTGGAGAACAGCAGTTTCGTGGGCGACCCACCCTGGATCGCCACGCTGATCGGGGCGAAGGCTAACGCGGTGACGAGCAGGCAGACGTAGAAGCCGGGAAAAATGCGCAGGGCGCGGGCCGTGAAATAGTCACGGGCCCGCGGGTCGTTGAGCCAGCTCGCCGTGATCAGGAAGCCCGAGATCGCGAAGAAGCCGTCGACGCCCACGGAGAACAACAGCTGGAGCGTCGGCGCCGGTGGCATGCGGCCCGTCACCGGGAAGGAGTGCCACAAGATGACCTCGGCCGCCAGGCCTAGCCGAAAAGCGTTCAGCGCGTTCCTTCGCGGATCGAACACCTGCCCGAGGTTCATCGGTCTCCACCCCTCGTCCGCCGCCAAAGCTGTCCGCGGCATCCTATGCCACGCCGCCCAGGGGCGTTCGGCTTTTCGGCCGTTCGGCGACTAGTGCGCCATACCTCGGAAGTCCGGCGGCAGCACGACCAGCGGCTGCTTCCCCGCGCCGGACCGCTTCGGTGCGAAGCGGTGTTTGAGCGATCGCGCGGGCTTTTCGACCAGGAACCAGCTCGCGAAGGCGAGCGGCACGGTGGCGACCGACACCACGCTGAAGATCAGCAGTCTGTTCGTGTTGAAAAGCCCGGAAACGGCCAGCAACTGCTGAACCGGATACGCGTAGATGTACATGCCGTACGAGATGTCCGTCCGCAGCCGCAGGCGCCGGTGTTGCAGTAGCGTGCCCGAGACCACGATGGCGTAGGCCAGCGGAACGGCGGCGATCACCCGGTAATCCGGCAACCGGCCCGCCAGGATGACGACGACAACGCTGACCGCGACGAGCGACCAGCGGGCGGGAATGGCGTCTCGCCATTGGTACAGCAGCGCCCCGGCCGAAAACATGATCGCGGTGCGGCAGGCCAGGAAGATCAGCGCGGTGCGCGCGTCGCCGCCGGGGTGATGCAAGACCTCGGGAAAGGTGATGGCCGGCATCAGCAGCGCACCGACGGTCGCCAGCGCCAGTATCGCGGGGGAGACCCATCGGCGGCTGGCCAGTCCCACCACGCCGATCACCCCGACGATCAGGTAACACATCACCTCCCAGATGAGCGACCACAGGGAGGCGTCCCAGTCGCCGGCATCGGGAATTCCGGTCGGTGTGCCGCCGACATCGAATTTCACGAACGCCACCGCCGCGTTCTTGAGGACGTATTCGAGCGGCGCGCCGGAAAGGATGAGTTGAACGGGCGAACCGCCCCGGATCGCCACGCCGACGGGGGCGATGAGGAACGCGGTGACGAGCAGGCAGACGTAAAACCCGGGCAGGATACGCAGGGCCCGGGCCACGAAATAGTCGCGGACGTTTGGGTTGTTCAACCAGCTCGCGGTGATGAGGAAGCCGGAGATCGCGAAGAAGCCGTCAACCCCTATCGAAAAAAAAGTTGGAGGAACGTCCTGTTTGACGGGATGGGGCCGTTGAGCGAAAAGACGTGCCAAAAGATGACTTCGCCCGCCAGCGCCAGCCGCCACGCGTTTAGTGCATTGTTTCGCGGATCGAACACTTGCCCGAGTTTCATCCGCCTGCCTTTCGTCGGCACACGTTGTAACGGCGCCATCCTAACCAGACAGAACAGCAGAAAGGTAGGCCTAATGTGCCCCGAACAAACCCGGCGTAGCGAACGGCCGGCAGATCCATACCCCGCGAAATCTTCCGCCGTCGAGGCGCGCCCGCGTTATTGGGCGTCGAATTTGCGGCGCAAACCCTCGACGAACGCCTGGGTATCGGCCCAACCAGGCAATAGGCCGGCGGCGCGCACCTCTTCGAAAGTCGGGGCCGCGGCGTCGCGGGCGGAAAGCGTCGGTGGTGCGCCGTCGACCAGCGGCCATTCGATGCCCAGCGCCGGATCGGTCGGGCAAATGGTGTGCTCGCGCCCGGGGCTGTATTCGGCCGAGCACAGATACATCACCGTGGAATTGTCCTGCAGGGCGAGAAAGCCGTGCGCCAGGCCTTCGGAGATATAGATCGATTTGTGCTCCAGGTCGTCGAGCAACACGGAGTCCCACTGGCCGAAGGTGGGCGAGCCTTCGCGGATGTCGACCACCACATCGAATACCGAACCCGACACGCAGGTCACGTACTTGGCCTGGCTCGGCGGAAGTTGGGCGAAATGCAGGCCCCGCAGCACGCCGGCCGACGACACCGAGCAATTGGCTTGCGCGACGTCGAAGCGGTGACCCGCGAATGCGGTGAAGTCGTGATCGGTCAGCCACTCGAACAACAGGCCGCGAGAGTCGCCGTGCAGGGTCGGGGTGATCTCCCACGTCCCCGGTATGTCGAGCTCACGAACTTTCATCTCACTGACCACGTCCTTCGTAGCGGGCTTCCGCGGCGTCCTTCAAAGGGCGCCACCAGGATTCGTTGGCACGATACCAATCGATGGTTGAGCTCAACCCCTCCTCGAAATCGGTATGCTTTGGCGCCCAACAGAGTTCGTCGTACAACGTCGAGGGGTCGATCGCGTAGCGCAGGTCGTGGCCGACCCGGTCGGTCACGTGGTCGAAGTCGTCGGGGTCGCGGCCCATCATCTTCAGCAGTGTGCGCAGCACGGTCAGGTTGTCGCGCTCGCCCTCGGAGCTGATCAGGTACGTCCGGCCGATCTCGCCCTGTTCCAGGATGCGCCGCACGGCGCTGTTGTGGTCGTCGACGTGGATCCAGTCGCGGACGTTGGCGCCGCTGCCGTACAGCTTGGGCCGCCGGCCGGTGAGGATGTTGGTGATCTGTCGCGGGATGAACTTCTCCACGTGCTGATACGGCCCGTAATTGTTGGAGCAGTTCGAGATCGTGGCCCGCACGCCATACGAGCGTACCCACGCCCGCACCAGCATGTCGGCGCCGGCCTTGGTCGCCGAGTACGGGCTCGAGGGGTTGTAGGGCGTCGACTCGGTGAACCGGTGGGGGTCGTCGAGCTCCAGGTCGCCGTAGACCTCGTCGGTCGAAATGTGGTGCAGCCGCACGCCGTGGCGCCGCACCGCCTCCAGGATGGTGAACGTGCCGACCACGTTGGTGTGCAGGAAGGGCCCCGGGTCGTCCAGCGCGTTGTCCACGTGGCTCTCCGCGGCGAAGTGCACCACCGCGTCGGACTCGGCGACCAGCTTCGAGACCAGCTCGGCGTCGCAGATGTCGCCCACCACCAGGCGGATGGCGTCCTCGACGTCGGCCAGCGACTCGCGCCGGCCGGCGTAGGTCATGGCGTCGAGCACGGTCACCGAGTCCTCGGGGTGCTCGCGCACGGTGCTGTGCACGAAATTCGCGCCGATGAACCCAGCGCCGCCGGTGACCAGTAACCGCATGGTGCAAACCCTAACCGAGCGGCTCGATCAGCTTGTGCGAGTCAGCCCCAGCGGTCCGGCCAATTCGCTCAGCGCCGAAATCACCGCGTCGTCGCCGGCGGCGTCCAGCACCTGGACGGCGACGTGGTCGGCCCCGGCGTCGCAGTGTTCGCGCAGCCGTTGCGCGATGGCCTCCGGGGTGCCGTAGGCGACCACCGCGTCGATCAGCTTGTCGCTGCCCGGCTTGCGGACGTCGGCCTCGCTGAAGCCGAGCCGCAGCCAGTTGTTCACGTAGTTGCTCAGGTCCAGGTAGAAGTCGGCGTACCGGCGGCCGACCGCGCGGGCCTCCTCCGGGTCGGTGGTGAGCACCACCTTGTGTTCCGGCGCCAGGAACACGGAGTTGCCGACCAGTTCGCGGGCCTTCGCGGTGTGTTCCGGGGTGGTCAGGTAAGGGTGCGCGCCGGCGCTGCGCCGCGCGGCCAACTGCAACACGCGCGGCCCGAGCGCCGCGAGCACCCGGCGGCTGGTCGGCACCATCGCCGCGTCGAGCTCGTCGAGGTAGGAGACCAGCGCGTCGTACGGCTTGACGTACTCCTGGGTGTGCTCGGGATGCCCGACGCCCACCCCCAGCAAAAACCTTCCGGGATAAGCGCTTTCGATGCGCTTGAAGGACTCGGCGACGGCCTGCGCGGGCGCGGTCCAGATGTTGACGATCCCGGTGGCCAGTTGCAGCGACGTCGTCCGCTCCAGGGCCGGTTCGACCCAGGACAGGTCGGCGTCCGGGGAACCGCCGACCCAGGCGGCGCCGTAGCCCAGCGACTCGATCCGCTCGGCCAGTTCGGGGGTGATGGAGCGCCCCGGCAGCCATACGCCGAATTGGCCCAGGTCGGGTTTCAGTGCTGCGGCGCCGGTCATCTACGTCCCCCTTATGCGTTCAATCCGAGCGGCCCCGCCAATTCGGCCAGCGCCGAGACAAGGTTGTCATCCTTCGTCAGCACCTGCACGGGCACGTGGTCGGCGCCGGCGTCGAGGTGCTCCTTCAGCCGGGCCGCGATGGCCTCGGGGGTGCCGTAGGCCACCACCGCGTCCACCAGGCGGTCGCTGCCCGGTTTGGTGACTTCCTCGTCGGTGAAGCCGAGCCGCTTCCAGCTGTTGCGGTAGTTGGCGAGCTGGAAATAGATGTCGAGCGCCCGCCGGCCGACCGCGCGCGCCTTCTCGGCGTCGGTGGTCAGCACCGCCTTGTGCTCGGGCGCCAGGAACGCCGACGGGCCGATCAGCTCGCGGGCGTGCGCGGTGTGCTCGGGGGTGGTGAGGTACGGGTGGGCCCCGGCGGCGCGCTCGGCCGACAGCTTGAGGACGCGCGGGCCCAGCGCGGCCACCACGCGGCGGTTGGCGGGCACCCCGTAGTCGTCGAGCTGCTGCAGGTACTCCGTCAGCGCGTCGTAGGGCTTGCGGTACTCGGTGTGCGCCTCGGGATGGCCGACGCCGATGCCGAGCAGGAACCGGCCCGGATAGGCCTTGTCGATGCGGTGGAACGATTCGGCCACCGGCTTGGCGGGTGCGGTCCAGATGTTGACGATGCCCGTGGCCACCTGCAGGGTGGTCGTCGCCTCGAGGATGGGCTCGACCCAGGCCAGCTCGGCCGGCGGTGAACCGCCCACCCAGACGGCCCCGTAGCCCAGGGCTTCGATGTCTTTGGCTTGTTGGGGCGTGACGCCGCGTCCGAACGATCCGAACCGGCCAAGATTGGGCTTGCTCGCTGCATCGGTCATGGTCGTTCCCAACCCGCCGGCGCAGGCCGCTATTCCGGGTCCAGCGAACTCGCGTCGGGGGGCGGCGGCTCCAGCGGCAGCAGCACGATGAACCGGGTGTCGCCGGGGACCGATTCCACCCGCAGGTCGCCGCGATGTTTCTTCACGACGATGTTGAACGCCAGATCGAGCCCCAGGCCGGTGCCCTGGCCGAAGGGCTTGGTGGTGAAGAACGGCTCGAAGATGTGCTCGCGGACGTCCTCGGGCACCCCCGGACCGGTGTCGCAGATCTCGACGCGGACCATGCTCTCGCCTTCGCGGCAGGTGCGGATGGTCAGCGTGCCGCCCGCATCACCCATCGCGGCGATCGCGTTGTCGATGATGTTGGTCCACACCTGATTGAGATCGCCTGGGTAGCAAGGGATTTCGGGAATCGATTTGTCGAAGTCCTTGGCCACCTGCACGGCGGCGTCGCGGCCCAGCCGGTCGGCGAACATCACCAGCGTGCTGCGCAGCAGATCGTGGATGTCGGCCACCTGGAAGGGGGCCCGGTCCATCTGCGAATACTGCTTGGCGTCGGCGACCAGGGCCGAAATCCGTTTGCTCGCTTCCAGGATCTGGTTCAGCAGCAGCTCGCCCTCGACGGTGTAGGTCAGCCAGCGGATGGCTTTCTCCAGCGACGTCGACGCGCCGAGCTCCTCGGTGGCCGCGGCGATGCGTTCCAGCCAATCGGTGTCGATGCCGCCCTCGACGAAGGTCGGGGCGATGTCCCAGCCGCCCTCGATGTCGTGTTCCTCGAGCCATTCGCCGACGGCGTCCTCCAGGTCGGCCGTCTCGATCGCGGTCAGGTTCGTCGACGCCGACTTGGCGACCTGGGCCGCGACCTCCTCCTGCAGGCGCACCAGCGCGCGCAGCGCCTCCGGGCTGACGGTGCCGTCGGCGAGCATCGCGAGCTTCTGGCGCATGCCGGCGACTCGCTGCCGCAGCTCCGACGCGGCGCGCACGGTGGCCGCGGCCGGATTGTTCAGCTGGTGGGTCAGCCCGGCCGACAGCCGGCCCAGCGCCAGCAGCTTCTCCCGGTTGTCGATGATCCGGCGGGTGCGGTCGGTGCCGACGGCGATGCCGTCGAGCAGGTGCACCGCCATTGGGAACTGGTCCTTCATGAACTGGGCGAACACCGGCGCGTCCATCACGAAGAACCGGGAGGGCTTGGTCACGTGCACCGAGGCGTCGTAGCTCTTCTGTTTGCCGCCGGTGAACGCCCGCCAGGCCCCGCAGTAGACGCCGCGCTGCGAGGTGCGGTTGGTTTCGATGTCCTGGCCGCCGGACAGCTTCGACATGGTCAGCTCGCCCTCGATCAGGACGTAGAAGCAGGTCGCCGGCTCACCCTCGACGCAGATGGGTCCCGGCTCGTAGTTCTCGATGTGCCCGTTGCTGCACAGCACCGCCAGCTGCTCGTCGCTGAGCGCCTCGAAGAGGAACAGGCTGCGCAGCTCGTCGGGCTCGCACGGGGTCTTGGCGGTCACGATTCGGCCAGGTAGCGGTGCACCAGCATGACGGCCATCGACCCCTCGCCGACCGCGGCCGCGACGCGCTTGGCGGACTCGGCGCGCACGTCGCCGGTGGCGAACACCCCCGGCACGCTGGTCTCGAGGTGGTGCGGCGGGCGGTCCAGCGTCCAGCCGCACACGTTGCGCAGGTCCGGTCCGGTGAGCACGAAGCCGTGGTCGTCGCGGGCGAGCACCCCGTCCAGCCACTCGGTGCGCGGGGCGGCGCCGATGAAGATGAACATCCGCGCGCAGGTGACGTCCTCGGTCTCCCCGGTCCGGTTGTCGACCAGGGTCAGCCGCTCCAGGTGGTCCGCTCCGACGGCGCGGCGCACCTCGGTGCAGGTGCGCACGGTGATGTTGGGCCGCTGCTCGATCTGCTGGATCAGGTAGTAGGACATCGAGGCGTCCAGCGACGGCGCGCGCACCACGATGGTCACCGACTTGGCCTCGCGGGACAGGTACATCGCGGCCTGGCCGGCGGAGTTGGCCCCGCCGACGACGTAGACCTCCTCGCCCGCGCATTCCGACGCGATGGAGACCGCCGCGCCGTAGTAGACGCCCTTGCCGGTCAGCTCGCCACAGCCTTCCGCCGGGAGCTGGCGGTAGGCGACGCCGGTGGCCAGGATGACGGCGTGCGCGTCGATGGAGCCGCCGTCGGCGAACCGCACGGTGCGCTTGGGGCCGTTGACCTCCAGCGCGGTGGCGGTGCGGGCGGTGATCAGCTCGGCGCCGAACTTCTCGGCCTGCCGGCGGGCGCGGTCGGCCAGCTGGCCGCCGGACACCCCGTCGGGGAAGCCGAGGTAGTTCTCGATCCGCGAGCTCTGGCCCGCCTGGCCGCCGGTCGCGGTGCGCTCGATGAGCACCGTGCGCAGCCCCTCGGACGCGCCGTAGACCGCGGCGGCCAGGCCGGCCGGGCCGCCGCCGATGACGATCAGGTCGTAGAACTCCTGCGACGGCGTGGTGGTCAGGCCCAGGGTGTCGGCCAGCTGCGCGTCGGTGGGCTCGACCAGGGTGTCGCCGCGCTCGGTGACGACGACGGGCAGACGCAGGCCGTCCTCGCCGGCGGCCGTGAGCAGCCGCTCGCCGTCGGGCTCGTCCGCCATGAACCAGGAGTAGTGCAGGCCGTTGCGGGCCAGGAAGTCGCGCACCTGCCAGGACCGCTCCGACCAGCGGTGCCCGATCACCTTGGTGTGCGGGATCGGGTGCTCGGGGGACGCCCGCCAGGCGTCCAGCAGCCCGTCGATGACGGGGTAGAACTTCTCCTGCGGCGGATCCCACGGCTTGAGCAGGTAGTGGTCGAGGTCGACGACGTTGATCGCGTCGATGGCGGCGTGGGTGTCGGCGTAGGCGGTGAGCAGCACGCGGCGCGCCGCCGGGTACAGGTCCATCGCCCGCTCGAGGAATTCGATGCCGCTCATCTGCGGCATCCGGTAGTCGGCGATCAGCACCGCGACCGTCTCACCGCGCAGCTTGAGCTCCTTGAGCGTCTCCAGCGCGTCGGGGCCCGACTCGGCGCGCACGATCCGGTGCCGGTCGCCGTACTGGCGGCGCAGATCGCGGGCGACCGCGCGGGAGACCGAGGGATCGTCGTCGACGGTCAGCAGGACCGGCTTGCGAGGCTGGGTGGATGGTTCTGCGGGACTCGCGGGACTCGTCATCGGATTCAAGTATGCCCTCGTCAGGGCCCTGACGGCAGGTCGAGGCGGCGCTTTGCCGGCCCGGCGGATTACGCTGCTGGCGATTTTGGGTCAGGCGCCTGACCAGGTATCGTGGGACAACGGTGCGTCATCCGCGCCGACTTTTTGCGTGCCCTGTCCTAGGAATTCCTGGAATTTCCTGCCCTTGGCTCACGTTTCTAGTCGGGCGAATGCTGCGCCGATATGGGCGCACTCAAGGATACGAAACCAAAGACGAGGATTGCTGAAGATATATGGCCAAGAAGGACGGTGCCATAGAGGTCGAGGGCCGCGTGGTCGAGCCCCTGCCCAATGCGATGTTCCGCATTGAGCTGGAGAACGGACACAAGGTGCTCGCCCACATCAGCGGCAAGATGCGGCAGCACTACATCCGCATCCTGCCCGAGGACCGGGTGGTGGTGGAGCTGTCTCCGTACGACCTGTCCCGGGGCCGCATCGTGTACCGGTACAAGTAAGCCCGACCAGACAACGAGAAGAACAGGATCGAACAGCCGTGAAGGTGAACCCGAGCGTCAAGCCAATCTGTGACAAGTGCAGGGTGATCCGTCGGCATGGGCGGGTCATGGTGATCTGCTCCGATCCGCGCCACAAGCAGCGTCAGGGCTGACCCGAAGCGCTTGCCACACAACTGAATGCAGACCTCCCAGCACCACTGAGCGGATAGGCCGTTCATCACGCCCGGAACGGAGGCCGGGCCCCGCCCCAAACTTTGGAGCGGGAACGGGCTGGGATCAGACCTCCGCATAGAAAAAGAGGAAACGCCACCTATGGCTCGACTAGTAGGCGTCGATCTCCCGCGCGACAAGCGGATGGAGATCGCGCTGACGTACATCTTCGGCGTCGGCCGCACCCGGTCGAACGAGATCCTGGCAGCGACGGGGATCGACAAGGACCTGCGCACCAGGGACCTGACCGACGACCAGCTGACCCACTTGCGTGACTACATCGAAGCGAACCTCAAGGTTGAGGGCGACCTGCGCCGCGAGGTGCAGGCCGACATTCGCCGCAAGATCGAGATCGGCTGCTACCAGGGCCTGCGGCACCGCCGCGGCCTGCCGGTGCGCGGCCAGCGGACCAAGACCAATGCGCGCACCCGCAAGGGCCCGAAGCGCACCATCGCCGGCAAGAAGAAGGCCAGGTAATCGCCCATGCCACCAGCCAAGAAGGCAGCCTCTGCGCCCAAGAAGGGGCAGAAGACCCGCAAGCGGGAAAAGAAGAACATCCCGCACGGCGCCGCCCACATCAAGAGCACGTTCAACAACACGATCGTGAGCATCACCGACCCCCAGGGCAACGTCATCGCCTGGGCGTCGTCGGGTCACGTCGGCTTCAAGGGTTCGAGGAAGTCGACCCCGTTCGCCGCGCAGCTCGCCGCCGAGAACGCCGCGCGCAAGGCGCAGGAGCACGGTGTGCGCAAGGTCGACGTGTTCGTGAAGGGCCCGGGTTCGGGCCGGGAGACGGCGATCCGCTCGCTGCAGGCCGCGGGCCTCGAGGTCGGCGCGATCTCCGACGTCACCCCGCAGCCCCACAACGGCTGCCGTCCGCCGAAGCGCAGAAGGGTCTAGGAACAAGGATCATGGCTCGTTACACCGGACCCATCACCCGCAAGTCGCGCCGGCTGCGCACCGACCTCGTCGGTGGCGACCAGGCGTTCGAGAAGCGCCCCTACCCGCCCGGCCAGCACGGCCGCGCGCGGATCAAGGAGAGCGAATACCTGCTGCAGCTGCAGGAGAAGCAGAAGGCCCGTTTCACCTACGGCGTCATGGAAAAGCAGTTCCGCCGCTACTACGAAGAGGCCAACCGCGTCTCCGGCAAGACCGGTGAGAACCTGCTGCGCATCCTGGAAAGCCGGCTGGACAACGTCATCTACCGCGCCGGGCTCGCCCGCACGCGCCGGATGGCCCGCCAGCTGGTCAGCCACGGCCACTTCAGCGTCAACGGCGTGCACGTCAACGTGCCCAGCTACCGGGTGTCGCAGTACGACATCATCGACGTGCGCGAGGGCTCGCTGAACACCGTGCCGTTCCAGATCGCGCGGGAGACGGCGGGCGACCGCCCGATCCCGAGCTGGCTGCAGGTGGTCGGGGAGCGCCAGCGCATCCTGATCCACCAGCTGCCCGAGCGGGCGCAGATCGACGTGCCGCTCACCGAGCAGCTGATCGTCGAGTTCTACTCGAAGTAAGACTCCCCGCGCTGAACCCGGCGCAGGGCTGCGACGATCGCAAGCGCGGTGAAGCCGGGCGCGGCGGGTCGGAGCGGACAACACAGTCGGCATCAAATAGCGGGTGCCGAGAAGGAGAAGAAGAAACACCATGCTGATCTCTCAGCGACCCACCCTGTCGGAGGAAGTCCTCACCGACAACCGCTCGCAGTTCGTCATCGAGCCCCTGGAGCCCGGATTCGGTTACACCCTGGGCAATTCGCTGCGGCGCACGCTGCTGTCGTCGATTCCCGGCGCGGCCGTCACCAGCATCCGCATCGACGGCGTGCTGCACGAGTTCACCACCGTCGCCGGGGTGAAGGAAGACGTCACCGCGATCATCCTGAACCTCAAGGGCCTGGTGGTGTCCTCGGAGGAGGACGAGCCGGTCACCATGTACCTGCGCAAGCAGGGCCCGGGCGCGGTCACCGCGGGTGACATCGTGCCGCCCGCCGGTGTGACGGTGCACAACCCCGACATGCACATCGCCACGCTGAACGACAAGGGCAAGCTCGAGGTCGAGCTGGTCGTCGAGCGGGGCCGCGGCTACGTGCCGGCGGTGCAGAACCGCGCCTCGGGTGCCGAAATCGGCCGCATCCCGGTCGATTCCATCTACTCGCCGGTGCTCAAGGTCACCTACAAGGTCGACGCGACCCGTGTCGAGCAGCGCACCGACTTCGACAAGCTGATCCTGGACGTCGAGACCAAGAGCTCCATCACCCCGCGCGACGCGCTGGCGTCGGCCGGTAAGACCCTGGTCGAATTGTTCGGTCTGGCACGCGAACTCAACGTCGAGGCCGAGGGCATCGAGATCGGGCCGTCGCCGGCTGAGGCCGACCACATCGCCTCGTTCGCGCTGCCCATCGACGACCTGGACCTGACGGTGCGGTCGTACAACTGCCTCAAGCGCGAGGGTGTGCACACCGTCGGCGAGCTGGTCAGCCGCACCGAGTCCGACCTGCTGGACATCCGCAACTTCGGTCAGAAGTCCATCGACGAGGTGAAGGTCAAGCTGCACCAGCTGGGTCTGTCGCTCAAGGACAGCCCGCCGAGCTTCGACCCGTCGCAGGTGGCCGGGTACGACGTGGCCACCGGCACCTGGTCCACCGAGGGCGCCTACGACGACCAGGACTACGCGGAAACCGAACAGCTTTAATCAGTCCGGTGACGATGCGGCCGTGCAGCGGCCGCTGAGGAACCGGACACAACTAAAGACGTCCGTCCCGGCCCTACCTGATACGGGGGTCGGCCCCACTTAGGAGATAGTGCAATGCCCAAGCCCACCAAGGGTCCTCGCCTCGGCGGGTCGTCTTCGCACCAGAAGGCGCTGCTGGCCAACCTGGCCACGTCGCTGTTCGAGCACAACCAGATCAAGACGACCGAACCGAAGGCGCGCGCGTTGCGGCCGTATGCCGAAAAGCTGATCACGCACGCGAAAAAGGGCACGCTGCACAATCGTCGTGAGGTTCTCAAGAAGATCCGCGACAAGGACGTCGTGCACAAGCTGTTCGAGGAGATCGGGCCGTTCTTCGCCGACCGCAACGGCGGCTACACCCGCATCATCAAGGTGGAGCCGCGCAAGGGCGACAACGCCCCGATGGCGGTGATCCAGCTGGTGCTGGAGAAGACGGTGACCTCGGAGGCCGAACGGGCGCGCCGGACCAAGACGCCCAAGAAGGCGCCGGTTGCGGCGGCGGCGGCACCTCAGGCGGCGGTCGAGCCTTCCGAAGCCGTCGGCCCGACGGCCGAGGAGGCGACCGAGACCGAGGCCAAGGAGACGCCGGAGGCTTCGGAGTCCACCGAGGCTTCGGAGGCGACCGAGGCCGAGGCCGCCGCCGAGGAAAAGCACGACGAGGCCATCGAGGCACGCGCCGAGGCGGAGAAGGCCGAAGAGGCCGACGAGGCTGACGAGAGTTAACGATCACGTCCGTCTGCGGCTCGACATCGCCTATGACGGAACGGAATTCGCGGGCTGGGCCGCTCAGGCCGGCCAGCGCACCGTGGCCGGGATTCTCGACGAGGCGCTGACCACCCTGTTCCGCACGCCGGTTCGGCTGCGCGCCGCCGGGCGCACCGACACCGGTGTGCACGCCACCGGGCAGGTGGCCCACCTCGACGTGCCGCTGGACGCGCTGCCGAACGCCTATCCGCGCTCGCCGCTCGGCGAGCCGGAGTTCCGGCCGCTGGTGCGCCGGCTCGGCCGGTTCCTGCCTACCGACGTCCGAGTGCTCGATATCGCCCGCGCCCCAGCGGGTTTCGACGCCCGGTTCTCGGCGCTGCGGCGCCACTACGTGTACCGGCTCTCCACGGCGCCCTACGGGGCGCAGCCGCAGCAGGCGCGCTACGTCACCGCGTGGCCGCGCCCGCTGGACGTCGACGCGATGGCCGCGGCGTCGCGAGAGCTGGTGGGGCTGCACGACTTCGCCGGGTTCTGCCGGCACCGACCCAACGCCACCACCATCCGCGACCTGCAGCGCTTCGACTGGGCGCGCGACGGCGACCTGATCACCGCGCACGTCACCGCCGACGCGTTCTGCTGGTCGATGGTGCGCTCACTGGTCGGGGCGCTGCTGGCCGTCGGCGAACACCGCCGACCGGCGTCGTGGTGTCGCGAATTGCTCAGCGCCACAAGCCGTTCCAGCGACTACGCGGCCGCGCCGGCGCACGGGCTGACGCTGGTGCGCGTCGACTATCCGCCGGACGACCAGCTGGAGGCGCGCAACCTGATCACCCGGGACCTGCGCACCCGCTAAACCTTGGCGGCGACGAAACGCGCGGCCTGGTTCGTCAGGCCCGGCACGTAGCTCAGGTGCGCCGCCCACTGGGTGCCGCCCGAGCAGATCGGATCGCCGGGGTTGCACAGGTCGATGGTCTTGCCGCCGAATTCCGGTGTCAGTGCGCTCATCAGCTGGCCGGCGCGGCCGGACGGATTGCCGAACAGCGCGACGGCGGCCACGTGATCGGCGGCCGCGGCCGGCAAAGGCTGGCGAAATCCCAGCCCGGACACCGGTGCGGCCGTGACGATGTCGACCACCGCGGCGCCCTGCGAGTAGCCGCCGAGCACCAGCTTGGTGTTGGGGCAGTTGCCGGCCATCTGCTGGATGTGATTGCTCGCGTCGTTGGCGCCGTCGGCGGCGGCCAGGAAGTCCTTGTTGGCCGGGTAGTTCACCCCATAGGAGCCAACGCTTTTGGAAGTCTGCTGGCGCAGCGCGTTGACGAACGCCCCGCCGACCTTGCCGACACCCGGCGGTTCGTCGGTGCCGCGGGCGAATACCACCTCAACGCCGGGGCACGAGGCGAACGCTTGCGGAAGCAGTTGCGGAGCAACCACTATCGCGCCTCCCGCGAGCAGTCCGGCGCCCAGCGTCAACGGAATAAGCCTCACCCCACGATGTTAGGGGCGCGATGATCGCGGGCCGGTAACGATTCAGACGAGAGGAGCTTGCGGAGTCACCGTGTCGGGCGCGGCCGGAGCCGGAGCGGTCCCGCCGTGGATCGACGGCGGGGAGCCGGGCGGGGTCTGCCCGTTCACCGGCGACGGCGTGCTGCCCGGAACCGGACCCAGCGGCGGTCCGAAGCCGGGAACCGACTGGCCGGTGCCGGCCAGCAGCTTGGAGGCGACGAACGCGGCGGCCTGCGTGGTGTACACCGGAACGTAACCCTCGGTGTGCCCGCTCCACTCGTTGCCCGGGCCGGCGTGGCAGATCGGGTCGTTGGGATTGCACAGGTCGATCGCCTTGGAGCCCAGCAGCGCGCTCTGGCTGGGCAGCGTGCCGCCGGCGCGGTCGGCCACGTCGCCGAAGGTGGCGACGGCCGCGATGTTGGGGGCGTACTGCGCCGGCAGCGAGTTGCCCCAGTTGATGCCGCCGATCGGCACGCCGGCCACGATGTCCATCACCGACGCGCCCTGCGAGTAGCCGCCCAGCACGATCTTGGTGTTCGGGCAGGTCTCGACGCTCTTCTTGACGCGGTCGATGGTGTCGTTGGCGCCGTCACCGCCGTGCAGCTGCAGCTTGCTGGCCGCGTAGTTCACCCCGTAGGGGAGGATGTTCAGGTGGGTCTGCTCGCGCAGCGAGTCCACGAAGGCGTCGCCCACCCGGCCCAGGCCGGGCGGCTCGTTGGTGCCGCGGGCAAAGATGACCTCGACGTCCGGGCAGTCAAATGCGGAGGCCGTCGGCGTCGCAGCGGGGGATACGAGCAGGCCGGCGGCGGTGACCACTGCAGAAACCCCCGGGCCCACCCAGCGACCTAAGCGGTGGGAAAACACGCCGTAACTTTACCTACCCTAAGCACGGTTCGAAAGTTCGCTGGCCTGTGGATCAATTAAGCGGCCGCGCGGCCGGCCGCTTTACCGTGTGCCCAGGAAGTACGGGGGTTGGGGGATCAGTGCCGGGTCGGCCGACCACGTGGCTGCACGTCAGCGGTCACCGATTTCTGCTGCGTCGTGCCGAGTGCGCGTTGCTGGGTGGGGATATCCACACGCTCAGCGCACGCTCGCCCTCGTCAGGGGCGGCGCTGACGGCCGGGTGCGCGCTGGCGGCTATCGCCGTCGCGGTGGCTGGGCTCGCTGGTTTGCTGCGGCCACGGGTGGCGCTGGACGAGGCCCAACTGGTGATGGGGCGGGAATCCGGTGCGCTTTACGTGCGGGTGGGCGATACCTGGCACCCGGTGCCGAACCTGGCATCCGCGCGGCTGGTCGTGGGGACGGCGGCCAGCCCCCGATCGGCACCCGAGGCCGACCTGGCGCGGGCCAAACGCGGCCCGCTGCTGGGCATCCCGGGCGCGCCGCAGCTCATCGGCGAACCGTTGCCGGCGGCCGACTCGGGCTGGACGATCTGCGATACGGAAGGCCCCGGCGCGACGACGGTGATCGCGGGGCGCACTGACGAAACGCCGGTCCGCCGCCTGGGCGCTGGGCAAGCCACCCTGGTCGCGGCCGGCCCGGGTTCGCCGACTTACTTGCTCTACGACGGGCAGCGGGCCCTGGTGGACGTCACCGACGCCGCGGTGGTGCGCGCGCTCCGGCTCGACGGGCGCGCACCGCGCCGCGTCTCGCCCGCGTTGCTGGATGCGATCCCGGAGGCGGCGCCGATCAGGACGCCGAGGGTGCGCGGCGCCGGCGGAAGGGCGGCTGCGTTGCCCGGATTTGCGGTGGGCAGTGTGGTGCGCGTCACACAAGCGGGCGGTGACGAGTATTACGCGGTGCTTGCCGACGGCGTCCAGCGCATCGGGCAGGTGGCCGCCGACCTCCTGCGCTTCGGCAACTCCCAGGGCACGGCCACCGTCGTGGCGGTGGCGCCCGACGCGATCCGCTCCGCCCCGATCAACGACGCGCTGCCGGTGGCCGGCTTCCCCGAGCGGGCGCCGACGCTTTCGGACGACGTCAGCGCGTTGTGTGTCTCCTGGCCGGTTGTGCCGCCCGGCGAACCCGGCGTCACGTTATCGGTCGGCAGTGGGCTGCCGCTCCCGCCGGGTCGGCCGCCGATGTCTTTGGCGCAGGCCGACGGCCCCGGGCCCGCCCTGGACGCCGTGTACGTGCCGCCCGGGCGGAGCGCCTACGTGCGGGCCGGCGCGCGCTATTTGGTCACCGACTCCGGGGTGCGCTTCGCGATTCACGACGACGACGCCGCACACGACCTCGGACTGCCGGCGGCGATCCCGGCGCCGTGGCCGGTCCTGGCCCTGCTCCCCGCTGGGCCGGAGCTGAGCAGAGAGAAGGCGTCAATCCCCCGCGACTCCGTCACGGGCTCCCCGTAGTGAGTCACCACCCTTGCCGTGTAGACGCCTGTGCCCCATCATTCGGCCGGCCAACGCTTTCAGCATGGCGGGTCGGAAACGTGGCCCACGCCATCGCGCCGCATTTCATGCACAGCCGTGCGTCGCTGACTACATCAACCTGTCGGCGTGGGCCGTACACTTTCCACATACTTGCCGATTCACTCGACGTAGCGGGTCGAGGTTTGAGAGAGGCGGACGCTATGGGTGTTCAGTCAAGTGCGCACTTCGGGGTAGAGGGACAGAGCCGCGAGGACGCATTGGCCGAGATGCGCGCCTGCCTCGAAGGATTCGAGAAGGAACGGTATGGGGTGTCACAGTTGCGGGTTGAAATCGGTGACGGTGACAGCGTTTTGATCAATCTGGTGATGGTCAGCGACGACGTTGTGGATGCGGATGCGGATGCTGCCGCTGCAGCTGCGGCGATCATCGAGGTTCTCCGTGGTTCTCCACACAGTTCACATTGGCGAGAGCGGCAGCGGGAATTGACGCTCGCCTAGTCGAAGCGCTGGGTCAGTACCTGTCTGCATAATGGCGTCGTCGAGCCAGAGTCTTTTGACCCGGCGGCAGCGATGCCGTATGTGGTTGCGCGAATGCACCTCGGACGTGCTCACGGCGCTGAGCGCCGGTGTCCTCGGGATGGCCGGGATAGGCGCATCGTGGCTTTGGGTCCGCCCGATCGTCTTGACTCTGCTACTGGTGGGCCTAGCAATCGCGGTTGCGTCCATCGCTTATGAACGGACCAGGCATCGCCCTACGCTCACCCAATTGACCATTCAGAACACCCATCTGATTCGGCAAGTCGAGGACCTTAGCAACCGCGTCACCGCGCACACCGTTCGCTTAATCGACATCGTCAACATTCTTCTGCGCGAACTTGCCACTTCGGTGAACATCTACTCGAACGACACCCGCTTGTCGGTCTACCGGCACCGGGATAATTCCCTTTATCTTGTTGGGCGGGTATCACCGAACGTCGACTACGCGCGGGTCGGCCGGGACTCATATCCCGACACACAGGGTTTCATCGGCCGATTGTGGCGCGGAGTAGGTACCCCGACGGTTGTGACCATGCCCGCTAGCCGTGCTGACTGGGAAGAAACACAGGTCCGGTCGTATGGCTTCACCGACGTAGACGCCCGCGGCCTTCGAATGCAAACTCGCGCAATGACCGGCATCAAACTGCAACTGCACGACCACGGTGAAGCCTTCGGGGTTCTCTGCATCGAGTGCGATAGGCCGCGCTCGACCGTTCGGGCGGGCACGATCAATTCGGTCGTAGAAGCGACCGAGTTCAAGACCCTGACTTCCATCCTCCACTTCGCGGTAATGGGTATGACCGAAGCGGAAGCTCGGGAAGGCTTGACGCAGGGACGTTGATGACGTGCCGGTTACCTAGTGCCGAAACCGAGCGCTAGGGGTCCTAACGGGGCCTTGGTTCAGTTACGAAGATCACTGCCTGACGCGAGGCGCAACCATCGACCCGTTCAACCTGACCGACTCCCGGTACCCCGTCGTCGGCCCCCCGCCACGCCGGCGACCAGCGCGATCGCCAACGCGGCAAGGCAGATTGCGGCGCCGCGCAAAGCCGTGTTCCGCGGCCGCGTGTCCTGGGGCGCGGCCGGTGGCCGCGTGGTGATCGGCGCGGGCGCCGGTGCCGAGGTGGGCGGGGACGGGCCAACATCCGTGCTGACCGCCGCCAACGCGTCGATCGTGCCGCTGCCGACGACCGGGTCCCACCCGGCGGCCGGGTGATGCGCCGTCGATTCGATGCGCTGCATCACCTGCCGCGCGGTCAACGTGGGGAAGCGGGCCCGAATCAACGCTGCCAGCCCACTGACCACCGGGGCGGCAAAACTGGTGCCGGACACCGGTTCCGAACCGAGCGGGGTGACTGCCTCGCCGGGGGCCGCGACATCGACCCACGGGCCGGCAAGGGTGAATGCCGACGGCGACCCTTCGGGACTCACGGAACCGACGGTCAGCACGTAGTCGTCGTACCAGGCCGGACTGACCGCGACCGTGACGGTCTCCCAGGTGGCATCCGGGCGCTGAGGGGGGCACTGCGCGGCCCCGCCGGTGTTGCCCGCGGCGGCCACGACGACGGCGTTCTTGATGTCGACGGCGTAGGCCAGGGCGGCGCCCAGCGCGCGGTCATCCAGCGCCGATGCGACCGGAACGCAAGCAACCGAGGAGATGTTGATCACCGAAGCCCCGAGATCGGCGGCGGTGCGGACGGCTTTCGCCATGGTGTCGACGTCGCCAACGCCCCCGCGGGATCGATCGGTCGCCGGGGAGAACTTAGCGCTGGATTGACGAATGCTGATCAAAGTCGCTTCGGGCGCCATTCCGCTGACGCCGGAATCCGGTTTCGCGGCAACGATTCCCGCCACCAGCGTGCCGTGCGCGTCGCAATCCTGGGTGCCGTCGCCGTTGGAGACAAAGTCTCCGCCCGCCACCACGTCCGGCAGCAGGCGGTGCCGCGACACACCGGTGTCGATGACGGCCACCCGTTGCCCGGCGCCGCGGCTCAGCTGCAGGACCCGCGACAGGTCGGGCAGGCCGGCCAGCCGATTCGGTGCGGATCCCGTCGTCATCGTCGCACAAACCTCGCGTTGCACCGTCGGCCACGGTGGTGCGGGGCGCGCGGGATTCGGCAGCCATTTGTCATCCACCTGCGGCGGCGAAACCGCTTGCGCCGGAGCGGGTCCGGCCAACGGCGCCCAAACCAACGTCGATACCGCCAGCAGGCGCGCGACGCCGGACGCCCTCACCTGAGATTCAGTCCCCGCGCGAAGCCGTAAAGTCCGCAGAGCCAGCATGTCAGGGGCACCAACGCGACGAGCGAAAGCCACTCCAGCGCATCGATGGCTCGGCGCACCAGGAGCGGAGGCGTCACTGCCGGTGCGACGAAGCCGAGATACATCGCCGCGCCGGCCAGCATCGCCGTGGCCACGGCGACCCACGGCCCCTGCCCCGGCGCGCCGAAAGCGGCGACACCGAAAGTGACTCCCACGACGGCGATCCCGGCGGCGATGAACGTCACCATCCGGCCGCCGTCAGCGCAACGCGCGCGCAGCAGCAACAGGGCGCCGGTGATGCCGCCGAACGCCATGCACGACAGGCGCGGGGCACCGGCCAGCACGGTGACGATGGCGCCGACCGCCGCCGCAGAGGAAAACCCGGCAAGCAGGCTCGACAACCAGGCGTCGGCACGCCGCGCCCGTTCCCGCAGGCGCCACTCATCCGCATCCGTTTCGTCCATGGCCGGTGTCCAGAGCAGCCGAGTTGACAGCCCCGCCAACACGATCGACACCCGCGCCGCCGCCGCGACCATGCCGAGCGATGCCAGCCCGGCTGCGGCGCCGATGGCGTGCGGCGGTGCGGCGGTCACCACCCCCACCAACGCGGCGACGGCGACGACCGTCGCCGCGCATGACACGGCGGTCAATGTGACCGCGCCGCAGCCCGATACGCGCATAGCCACGACACAGGTGGCGGCCGCCGCCGTCGCGGCCAGCAGCACATTGCAGATGCCCGGCGGCCCCGGCACCACGAGCAAGCCGGCCACCGCGGCGAACGCGGCGGCCATCGCGCCAAGCGTCAGCCCCGCAACCGCGTCGCGATACGCCCGGTGGGCAACCACCGCCGACAGCAGCGCGACCAGACCCGCGCATGCCAGCACCCCCACGGCGGTGCGCGGCGCGTTGGCCACCAGGGCATTTCGTGCCAGCGCCAGCGCACCGACAGCGATCACACAGCCCGCCGCCACCGCCCCGGCGAGGCGGGCGGGGAATCCGGACGGTTCTGAAGCCGCTGCCAGCGCCTCGGCCATGGCCTCCGCGGTGTCGTGGTGACGAGGGGCGGGTGGCTCGGCCGGCGGCTGGCTCAGCAGCAGCACGGTGCCGTCCCCGATACCGCTCTGCGCCAGCGACTTCGACGGATCCAGGGGGGAGGAGCCGGGGAGCGACAGGTGGTAGCGCTTCGCGGTCAGACGGTTGTGGGCATGGCTTACCTCCAAGATGTCGACGATGGTAGGGGTGAGGACGGCGAGGGGTATCTCGGCCGGCAGGACCAGGTCGGCGGCGGCGCTGCCGGCATGGATCGATACGCGGCGGAGCCCTGAATCGGTTGCAGGCAACGACGAAACCCCTTCGGTCGGATTGCCCGAACGTAGCCAGGTTTCCGTCGCCCGGTCTACGGCTGTCCACAACCGACTTGCCGTGCATGTCGGTGCTACCTACCGTCGCCCAACGGGAGGGACGAGATGACCCAGAGTTTCGTGCCCGCAGCGCGGCGGCAGCCACCGACGGTGGCGACCGGCGATCTCGTCGTCGAGGCGCCGCCGGAGCCGCCTTCGCCGGCTACGGCCGGCTTGCTATTCCGCTTGCTGCCGGCCGTGCTGGCCGTCGCGGGATGCGGCGTCGTGGCGGCGACGTTGGCGTTGGGGTCGGGCGGCAGCCGCACGCCGATTTTCCTGGCCTTCCCGATCATGATGCTGGCCTCGACGGTGATGACCGCGGTCTCAGCGCGCGCCCGCCAACGGGGCGGCGGCATCGACGCCGATCGCCTCCGTTACCTCGGATACCTCAGTCGGCTGCGCGTCACGGCCACCGAAACGGCTGCGGCACAGTGCTACTCGCTGACGTGGGCTCACCCGGACCCCGACACCCTGTGGACGTTGATCGGGGGACCCCGGATGTGGGAGCGGCGGGCGACCGACGCCGATTTCTGCCGCGTCCGAATCGGCGTCGGGGCCCAGCCGCTGGCCACCCGGTTGGTAGCCCCGCCGACGGCGGAGCCTGCCGACCCGGTCACCGCCGCCGCTTTGGACCGGTTCATGCGTGCGCATTCGACGGTCATCGCGCCCATCACGGCCGCCCTGCGGGAAAGCCCGTGCGTCAGGCTCGAAGGCGACACGTCCGCGACGCGGGGGCTGCTACGCGCGATGATCTGCCAACTCGCCGTTCTGCACCCGCCCGATCAATTGCGGATCGTCGCCGCGATCCCGGACCGGGGCCATAGGCACTGGGAGTGGCTCAAATGGTTGCCGCACAACCAACATCCGATCGCGGCCGACGAAGCGGGTCAGGCGCGGCTGATGTATCGGAGTGTGGCCGAGGCACGAGCGGCGGTCGGCGAAATCCGCTGCGAGCACACGGTGGTGATCGCCGAGGTCGACGAGACCATCGACAAGATCACGGGCGCTACCGTCGTCCAACTCGGCGGCGGCCGCGACGACGCGCCGGTGACGATCAGCCGCTCCGGCGAAACCCAAACGGTGCCGCACCCCGACCGGATGAGCACGTTGGAGGCACTGGTATGCGCGCGCCGATTGGCGATGTACCGGGCCGACGCCGCCTCCCGCCGCGCCGCCACCGATTGGGCGGCCCTGGTGGGAATCGGCGACATGACATTATTCGACCCGATCCCGTTGTGGCGCAGCCGCGATCGGCTCCGCATCCCGATCGGGGTCAGCGCGGACGGAACACCGGTGGAACTGGACATCAAGGAGGCCGCGGAAAACGGCATGGGCCCGCATGGGCTCTGCGTCGGGGCTACCGGTTCGGGCAAGTCGGAACTCTTGCGGACGATCGCGCTCGGCATGATGGCACGCAACTCTCCCGCGGTGCTCAATCTGCTGCTCATCGACTTCAAAGGCGGCGCGACCTTTCTCGATTTCGCGTCCGCTCCGCATGTCGCCGCCGTCATCACGAATCTCGCCGACGAGGCACCGCTGGTGGCCCGCATGCGCGACGCCCTGGCAGGTGAAATGAATCGCCGACAACAGCTGCTGCGCGCGGCGGGCTGCGTCAGCGCCGCGGCGTACGGACGTGGGCGCCCGGCGGGCGCCACATCGCCCGCCCTGCCCACGCTGTTCATCATCGTCGACGAGTTCTCCGAGCTGCTCAGCCAACACCCGGACTTCGCCGACATGTTCATGGCGATCGGGCGGCTTGGCCGGTCGTTGGGCATGCACCTGTTGCTGGCCAGCCAACGACTCGACGAGGGCAGGCTGCGCGGTCTTGACGCCCATCTCTCCTATCGGATCTGCTTGAAGACACTGTCGGCCAACGAATCACGGGCGGTGCTGGGAACGCTCGACGCGCACGAATTACCGAACACCCCCGGAGCGGGTTATCTGCGGACAAGCGGCGGAGACTTGATCCGCTTCTCCGCGGCATACGTTTCCGGCCCGGCACCGTCGCGCGCGCCGGCCGTTGTTTCCGTGGGCAATCCCGCCGTACGGCGGTTCGAGTCTTGGACTGTCGGAGCGATCACCCGCCCCGGCGGCACCAGTGCGCCGTCCGAACCGACGACCCTGCGAGCCGTCCTGGACCTGCTCTGCGGACACGGGCCGCCCGCGCACCGGGTGTGGCTGCCCCCGCTGGACCGGGCACCCAGCCTGCACACGCTGCTTCTCGACGCTGCGCCCGCGCCGGATGCCCTGACGGTTCCCGTCGGCATCATCGACCGTCCCTTCGAGCAGCTGCGGACGCCGCTGATGGTCGATCTGCGTGGGGCAGCAGGCAATGTCGCGGTCATCGGGGCGCCCCAGTCGGGAAAGTCGATGGCGCTGCGCACACTGATTACGGCCTTGGCGGCCACTCACGATCCGGGGCAGGTGCAGTTCTACTGCATGGACTTCGGCGGTGGGTCGCTGACATCGACTCGGGCCGTCCCGCATGTCGGCGCGGTTGCAGGAAGGGCCGAGCCGCGACTCGTCGCGCGGATGGTTGCCGAATGCGAGTCGCTAATCCAGCTGCGCGAGAACATCTTCAGCGATCACGGGATCACGTCGATCGCCGAGTACCGTACGCTCCGCGCGCGGTGCAAGGCGCCGCACGGCGATGCGTTCGGGGACGTCTTCCTGGTAATCGACGGCTGGGCGCGACTAGGGCAGGAATTCGATGAGCTGAAAGCTTCGATCACGGCCGTTGCCACACAGGGCCTTTCGTTCGGGGTGCACGTAGTGTTGTCGGCAACGCGATGGGCCGAGATCAGGCCGGCATTGCGGGACCAGATCGGCACGCGCATCGAGCTGCGGCTGGGGGATCCCGCCGATTCCGAACTCGACCGCAAAGCGGCGCAACACGTGCCCCGGGACAAGCCGGGCCGCGGGCTTTGCAGCGACGGGTCGCACATGATGATCGCCTTGCCCCTGGCCGAGATCCCTCCCGCCGAATCGGTGGCGCCGCCAATAGCGGTGCTGCCCAGATTGGTCGAGCGCGACACCGTTGTGGAGCGGGCGGGTGACCGCGTCCTGCTGGGCGTCGAGGAGCGTCGACTGGCACCGGTGACGTGCGAGTTCGACCAACACGCACATCTTCTCGTGCTCGGCGACAAGGAATGTGGCAAGACGGCGACGCTGCGGACACTATGCCGCGAGATCGTCCGGACGAAGACCAGCGCGCAGGCCCATCTCGCGATCGTCGATTTCCGGCGTTCGCTGCTCGGCGTCGTCGCGCCGGAGCGCCTCGGCGGCTATGCCATGTCGGCAGGCGCGTTGTCCGGATTGCTGCCGGATCTTCTTGATTTGTTGCGGCGGCGAATGCCGCCTGCCAATGCGAGTCCGGCGCAGTTGCGAGCCGGGGGTTGGCGTTCGGGGCCGGAAATCTTCCTCGTCGTCGACGACTACGAGCTGGTGGCCGGCTCGGGCGGAAACCCGCTTGCGCCGATCGCCGAATTTTTGCCTTACGCACAGGATTTGGGTTTACATCTGGTCATAGCACGGCGCAGCGGCGGCGCGGAGCGCGCGCTTTTCGAGCCTCTGCTGGCGGGGATGCGTGACCTCGGCTGCACGACCCTGATGATGAACGGCTGCCCACGCGAGGACGGGCCGTTCGGCTCCCGTCGCGCGGCGCGGTTGCCGGCCGGCCGCGGTGTTCTACTCACCCGATCGGGCGACGAGCAACTCGTCCAGGTGGCCTGGAGCGCGCCGTGAGTGCGCATCGCACCATCATCGAAACCGGTCCGGGCACGATCCGCCGATTATGTTGCGGGACAAGCATCGTCACTCAAGACGGAAATTCCGAGATCGTCGAGGCGGCGCTGCGCGCGATAGACGATCGGGTGGCATTGGTGGGCGATCGCCCGGTCGACGTTGCTTCCCTGTGGGCTGACGCGCTGCGGTCCGTGGCCTGCCCGCGCGGCGGGGGCGTGGTCGTGGTGCATCCGTCTTGGTGGTCGGCGTCGCGCGTGGGAGTGGTAAGCGGGGCGGCGAAGACCGCTTTCGGCGACGTGCGGGCGAGGCCCCGTTCGGGGTTGTTGGCGCGGGCCGCGGGCGCCGACGCAAAGGCGGCGATCGTGGTGGAGATCGCCGACCGGATGGTGGTGATCGGTGGGCCCGACATCGTTGCGGTACCGCGCAGGCCGGAACCACATCCCGTCGCCGACGAGGTGGTGACCGCCATCGTGAGCACCACCGCCGCCGTCGTGTTGATCGACGCCCCCGGCACGGTCGCTGGGGCGTCGACCCTGGGCAAGTCCGTCGCCGAAGCGGTGCGCGGCAACGGGCGGACGGTGGTGGAAATCGACGACGCCCGGCTGGCCCGGCTGGCGGGTTCCGAGCTCGACGAGCCGCGCCGGCCGGGTGGCCATCGTGTGCGATTCGGCGCGCGCACACTCAGCGCCGTCGGCGCGGCCACCGTGGCGCTGGTGGTGGCCCCCGCCCTGATCAGCCCGGACCGGCACGGCACGGTCACCCCGCCGGCGGTGGAAGCCCCGCCCACCACCTTTTTGGTGGAAGGCCGGGTGGCGGTGACGGTGCCCGCGGGCTGGTCCACGCAGCGGGTGGTGGCCGGGCCGGGGTCGGCCCGGGTGCAGGTCACCTCGCCATCCGATCCCGAGGTGGCGTTGCACGTCACGCAGTCGCCGGTCGCAGGCGACACGCTGAACACCACCGCCGAGCGGTTGAAACGCGCGATCGACGCGGAGCCGGCCGGGGTGTTCGTCGACTTCAACCCCTTCGCGACAAGCGTCGGCAGGCCGGCGGTGACGTACCGCGAAGTCCGCGCCGCCCATGACGTGCGGTGGACGGTGCTGCTCGACGGGTCGGTGCGGATCAGCCTTGGGTGCCAGAGCCGGTCCGGCAAGGAAGAGGCCGTGCGTGGCCCCTGCGAGCTGGCGGTGCGGTCCGCGCATGCGATCGAATGAACCGAAAATCGGGTGGAACCAAATCAACGGCGCCCGAGTCGAACTTGGTATGACTGCACCGAACTCCCTGAGCACCGATTTCGACCTGATGCGGTCGGTCGCGGCCACGACGGACGCCCGCAACGAGGAGATCCGGGCCATGCTGCAAGGGTTCATCGGCCGCATGGGCGCGGTGCCGCCGTCGGTCTGGGGTGGGGTCGCGGCCGCGCGGTTCAAAGAGGTGGTGGATCGCTGGAACGCGGAGTCGACGCGGCTCTATCACGTCCTGCACTCGATCGGCGAGACCATTCGGCACAACGCGATCACCCTGCAGGAGGCCGGCCACGCCCACGCAACCCATATCGCCGCCGCCGGCGGAGACCTGTGATCGGAAGGATGATCCGTGGAATCGGTGCTTTCCTATGACTTCGGCGAAATCGAGTTCTCGGTGCGCCAGGAGATCCACAGCACGTCGGCTCGCTTCAATGCGGCGCTGGACGAACTGAGGTCGCAGATCGCCCCGTTGCAGCAGCTCTGGACACGCGAGGCGGCGGCCGCCTACCAGGTTGAACAGCAGAAGTGGCACCAGGCGGCGACGGCGCTCAACGAAATACTGGTCGATCTCGGCAACGCGGTGCGCGACGGCGCGGACGAGGTGGCCGACGCCGATCGGCGGGCGGCCGGCGTCTGGGGACGGTAGCCGCGCCCATAGTCGTCTGTGTGGTCCCGGCGGGGGAGAGCCGCTGGGACCACGCAGTCGTTTTGACCTGCGGGGACGCGCATCGGTAAGCTGCTCGGTTGGCGTGCGGTACGCCGGGGCCTCGGGTCAACGTCGGTCGCCGAGACCAGCCCCACCGCAACCGCCTGACCGGCACCCGGCTCGACCCGGGATCCACCTCGAGAAAGAAAAGGTAAGCGCTGTGCCCACCTACGCGCCAAAGGCGGGTGACACCACGCGGTCGTGGTACGTCATCGACGCCACGGACGTGGTGCTTGGCCGCCTTGCCGTCGCGGCAGCCACCCTGCTGCGCGGCAAGCACAAGCCGACGTTCGCCCCCAACGTCGACGGCGGTGACTTCGTCATCGTCATCAACGCCGACAAGGTCGCCCTGTCCGGCGACAAACTGCAGAGCAAGCTGGCTTACCGCCACTCGGGGTATCCCGGCGGCCTGCACTCGCGCACCACCGGCGAGCTGATGGAAAAGCACCCCGACCGCGTCGTCGAGAAGGCGATCGTCGGCATGCTGCCCAAGAACAAGCTCAGCCGTCAGATCCAGCGCAAACTCCACGTCTACGCCGGCCCGGAGCACCCCCACGCCGCTCAGAAGCCGGTTCCGTACGAGATCAAGCAGGTGGCCCAGTGACCGAAACGACCGAGGCCTTGGAAACCCCCGACCCCACGGCCACCGAAACCCCGGACGTGCCGGCCGAGGCCGCCGCGCCCGCGCCCGCCCCGGAGCCGTTCGTCTTCGACCGGCCCATTCAGACCGTCGGCCGCCGCAAGGAGGCCGTCGTGCGGGTGCGCCTGGTGCCCGGCACCGGCAAGTTCGACCTGAACGGCCGCAGCCTGGAGGACTACTTCCCCAACAAGGTGCACCAGCAGCTCATCAAGGCCCCGCTGGTCACGGTGGACCGGGTGGAGAGCTTCGACATCTTCGCCCTGCTGCACGGCGGCGGCCCGTCGGGCCAGGCCGGGGCGCTGCGCCTGGGCATCGCCCGGGCGCTGATCCTGGCGCAGCCCGAGGACCGTCCGGCGCTGAAGAAGGCCGGCTTCCTCACCCGTGACCCGCGTGCCACCGAGCGCAAGAAGTACGGCCTGAAGAAGGCCCGCAAGGCGCCTCAGTACAGCAAGCGCTGATCAACCATCACTTTCTGGCCGCAACGGGGCCTCAAACTGGGTCGTTCCGCGCTTGCATCGGCGTGTCTGCGCCCAAACGCGCCCCGTTTCGGTCAGAAAAGAACGGGCACGTTAGGTGAACGGCCGCCAACTGTGAGAGGTTTTTCCGCATGGGTCGACTATTCGGCACCGACGGTGTCCGCGGGGTCGCCAACCGGGAGTTGACCGCCGAGTTGGCGCTCGAGCTGGGCGCCGCCGCCGCGCGGCACCTGGCCAGCGCGGGCGGACCGGGCCGGCGCGTCGCCGTGATCGGGCGCGACCCCCGGGCCAGCGGCGAGATGCTGGAGGCCGCGGTGATCGCCGGGCTGACCAGCCAGGGCGTTGACGCGCTGCGCGTCGGGGTGCTCCCCACCCCGGCGGTGGCCTACCTGACCGGCGCCTATGACGCCGACTTCGGCGTGATGATCTCGGCGTCGCACAACCCGATGCCCGACAACGGCATCAAGATCTTCGGCCCCGGCGGCCGCAAGCTCGACGACGACACCGAGGACCGGATCGAGGCGCTGGTCACCGCGGAAGCCGGGGCGCGCCCCGTCGGCGCCGGGATCGGCCGCGTCATCGACGCCGAGGACGCCGACGACCGCTACCTGCGGCACCTGAGCAAGGCCAGCACGCTGCGCCTCGACGGCCTGACCGTGGTGGTCGACTGCGCGCACGGCGCGGCCTCGTCGGTGGCGCCGCGCGCCTACCGGGCGGCCGGTGCGCGGGTGATCGCGATCAACGCCGACCCCAACGGGCTGAACATCAACGACAACTGCGGCTCCACCCACCTGGACTCGCTGCGCGCCGCGGTCATCGCCCACCGCGCCGACCTCGGCCTGGCCCACGACGGCGACGCCGACCGCTGCCTGGCCATCGACGCCAACGGCGAGCTCGTCGACGGCGACGCCATCATGGTCGTGCTGGCGCTGGCGATGCGCGAGGCCGGCGAGCTGGCCTCGGACACGCTGGTGGCCACCGTGATGAGCAACCTCGGGCTGCACCTGGCCATGCGCGCCGCGGGCATTACCGTGCGCACCACCGGCGTCGGCGACCGCTACGTGCTCGAGGAACTGCGGGCCGGCGAGTACAGCCTGGGCGGCGAGCAGTCGGGCCACATCGTGATGCCCGCGCTGGGCTCCACCGGCGACGGCATCGTCACCGGGCTGCGGCTGATGAACCGCATGGTGCAGACCGGCTCGTCGCTGACCGAGCTCGCCGCGCCGATGCAGACGTTGCCCCAGGTGCTGATCAACGTCCGCGTCACCGACAAGGACACCGCCGCCGCCGCGCCCTCGGTGCGCACCGCGGTCGGCGACGCCGAGGCCGAACTCGGCGACACCGGCCGAATCCTGTTGCGCCCGTCTGGAACCGAGCCCGTCATCCGGGTCATGGTGGAAGCCCCCGAGGCCGACGTCGCCCAGCGCGTCGCGAACCGGGTCGCCGAGGCGGTCAGCTCCGCGCGCTGAATCGGAACCCGGCCGTCGCACCACACTGAATTGACGGGATAGCGTGCGGCAGTAGTGTGATGACGTTCGATGGCGGGTGGCGGCGAGCGTCGGGCGGGGAGGAGCTTCGGGTTGGTTCAGCTGGCTAACCTGAGTGTCGGTGAGCTGGTGGCCGGGGCCGGCGGTGATCCGTGGGCAGTGAACCAGACTCTGCAAGCGGGGCAGCCCGCACAGATCTCCAACCTGGCCAACGCCTTTCACGCGGCGGGGCGTTCCACTGCCGAGTCCGATCATGCCTTTGAGCAGGCCCGCAAGCGCTTCGACGCCGCCTGGAATCACCAAAATGGGGATCACCCGATCAACGGCTCCGCTGAAGTGCAACGCACGGCCCAGGCGCTGGGAGCGCAGTCCGAGCAGTTGCCCAAGATCGGCGCGGATTTGGAAAACATCGCCGCCGCGTTGGCCGAGGCGCAGAAGGCCGGTGCCGCAGACATCGCCACCCTGGATGGCCGGCTGCAGGTTCTCGACAGAATCATCGGCGCGGCCAAGGAGGAGCTTCGGCATTCCGACCTGAGTGCGCAAGATCGCCAGGCACTGGAGACCTTGATCAAGGACGCGAAAGCCGACGCGGTCGAGGACACCAAAGATGCGCTCGACCAGCTGCACGCCATCCGCGACAACTATTCGAACTCGCTGCACCAGGCCCAGACCAATCTGGCCAACGACGGGTACGACCCGGGCCGTGTCCTGGGTGTCGACGGTCACGAGGCCGAGACACCCGAGCAAGCCGAGCAAGACGTCAAGGGCGCGCTGGGCGGCGACAAGGGCGCCGCCGCCCGCGTGAACGGGGTGCTCAACTCGATCACGCCCGATCAGCGGGCGGGGAAGGTGCCGTTGACCGCCGAGCAGGCGTCGGTGTTGAGCCAGCTGCAAGCTCAAGAACACGGCATGTCGATCGATGCCCTCAAGACCGCCGAACAACGGCTCGGCGACGAGAAGGGCATGATCGGCAACTCGTGGCAGCTGATGAGCAATCCCAACCTCACGTTTCCCAAGACGCCGCTGCAGGTCGGTGCGAAGCAGGGCACCGACACGGTGAAGGGCGGCGCGGCGCAGCTGCCCGAAAGTGTTCAGCAGGCACTGAATTCGTCCGGCCTGGAATACATGCGCCAAACCAACGACATCGCCAACATCGTCAAGGACGGCGACAAATCGTTCCAGACGAACACCGATCTGGATCGGGCGATGATCCGCAAGGCGGGGGCCATGATGGACACCCCGCTGTGGCAGCACGACCCGGCGAGCCAGGGCCAAAACGTCGAGCGCGATCCCGCCATGGACCCCGCGGTGTCCAACGTGCTGTCCGCGATGTCGCCGGATCACCAGGTCGTCCACGACACCATGACCGGCGGCGATCACGACAAGTTCCTGCGGAACCTCACCCATCACGCGTGGAAGGACAACGGGCAGGCGGTCGGTTCGCTGTTCTCCTGGACCGGCGACGCCGCGCAGGGACCGGAAGCCAAGATCGCCGGTGAAACCGCCCGCGCCTACGCCGATTACGTCGGCCACCACGCGTCCACGGACTTGCTCCATCTCCCGGGCAACCACACCTTGGGGCAAGTGAACCCCGACCTTGTCCAAGCGATGGGCCACGGCCTCGACCCGTACGTCAACAACATCGCCGGAACATCGGGCGGGCTGCCGGAATTCGGCAGACCGCTCGACACCAACGGCGACGTCCATTCCGGCGCACTGCCTCTCGCCAAGGGCATATTCTCGGTGATCGACAGCGACCCCACCGCCGCGCGGGACTTCAACAAGAATGCGTACACCCAGGCGTTGCTGCACGACTCGTCATTCGCGTTGAACCCGAATCACGACGGTTACAGCGACCAGCTCTACGACGCCGCCACGTTGCGAGGACTGGTCGACGTGGGAACCCACAATGCCTACGAAGCGAACGAACAAAACGGTTACCACCAACAGCTTTCGGAATACGACTCGAAGAAGCTGGCCTACGAAGACGGCGTCCAGGCCGCCAGCACGGTCGGTGGTTGGGTCCCGGGGGTGGGCAAAGTCAGCGGGCCCGCGATTGGCATGCTTGGGCATAACCTCGAAAACGACATGTTGGGGCCGGCGCCCACCGCACCGGGCCAGACGCCGATCCAGCCCATGGACATCGGAAACGCCGACGAACACATGCTCGATGCGTTGCTCGGCGCAAACCAGCACATCTCGGGACTGCCACCCGAATATGTTGTCTACGACCACGATCACCCCAATGGGCGAATCGCGACCCTGGACGAGATGCAAGCCAAACATCCCGATCTCACCGCCGGCCAGTACAACAATGTCCTTGGCCCGGTGTTGTCCCAGTCGCTGAACCTGCCGCCGAATGAGAAGATGTCGCCGGACCAGTACATGGTCGACCGCTACAACAACGTCATCGGCGTACCGGAACCCCCGGGGAAGAAATGACTTACATTCGGCGCGCAAGACGCTTTTTGATGACGCTGTCGACCATCACGGTTTCGCTGGTCGGCTGCGCTTCAGGCAGTCACTCCGGCCAGTCGGCGTCGCCCACCTCCACGACGCCTGCGGGGTGGCCGCCGACACTTAACGATTTCAGCGTGGTGTGGAGCGCGGAACCCGATATCGCCGTCACCACCTGGCCCGCCGTTGCGGTTCGGGCCTACGCCGAGTCCTACTTGCTGGCCTCCATCACCGGTGAGGACAAATTCCTGTACCCGGGATTCAAGCAGGCGGTAGACGCCGACAAGCCGATCGACAACCCGACGGGCACCCGGTTCCTGTGGCCGAAGACCGACCGCAGGACCGAAAATCCCTGGGTAGGAACCGAATACGACCACATCCTGTCGATCGCGACCTCTGGCCGTGACGTGACGGTGGTGGTCTGTGAATATATGTTCGGCACCGCGCAAGCGCGGGGTCACGGGTACACCCCGAACATCGGCCAGCCTCCCCCCGATTCGGGGATCGAGCCGATGCGAATCACGATGACGGCTCCCGCCACCACCGGCCCGCAACTGCCCGCCCAACAGGGACCGGCGCGCGCGCCGTCGGCCGACGTGTTCGGCGGCTGGAGGATCACCGGTCATCAGGGTGGGTACTTCGCCGAATACGGGCTCGCGGCGGAATGGCCTGATCTCGCCCGGGACACCGACGCCTGCCGCGCCAAAGCGCCCCCACACCCCGATCTCGTTCGCGGCGGTGAGTATCCACGCTCGAACTTTCCCACCCAGCCACCGGCCCCGGGCTGGCCGGCACCAAGCCCAGCATCCTAGCTACCAATAGCGTTCGCCCGCAACGGGTTTCACTGTTCTTGGATGTGCCACACCGGCCGCGCCGAATCTGCGAGGAACCCGGACGCGTCCCCGGGCGTCGGATTAGGCATGAGATTCGACAGGGGAACACGGCCCGTCACCGTGGCCCGCACCGAGATCGACGTCGCGGCCACGCACCGCATCGCCGGCCAATTCCGCGCCGCCGCGGACATTCTCGACCGCGCGTTGAGCGATCAGTTGGGCCGGCTTTCGTTCGGCGGGGCCGGCGCCGGGCGCGCCCACGCCGCCCGCGGCGACGCGTTGCGCGCCGAGCTGGAGCGGCTGACCGCCCAGGTCGAGCAGTGGTCGCGGGCGTCCGTCGAGATCGCCGCCGCGCTGCGGGCCAGCGCCGACCGCTACGCCGACGCCGAGCTGTACGCCGCGGCGCGGATCGCCTGACCGTGGCCGACCGGTTGGACGTCGCCGGGCGCCTCGCCGAGGGGCTGCCCGCCGTCGAGCACACTCAGACTTACGTGCGGGCGTGCCACGCCCTGGGCTATCAACATCCCGACCTTACGGCGCAGCCCTCGCAGATCCGCGACTGGTACGACACCGAAGACGGCCTCGACCTGCGCGCCCTCGACCGGGACTGCGCGGAACTGCGCGCGGCGGCCGACGCGGTCTCCGAAGCGCTGCGCATGCAGCGGGCGCAGGTGGCCGAGTTGGCCGCGGCGTGGACGGGGCCGGCCGGGGATGCCGCGGTGCAATTCGTGGAGCACCACTGCGACACCGCCGGCGTGGTGGCCACCGAACTGCGCGCGGCGGCGCAACGGTGCGAATCGCTGCGCGACAACCTGTGGTACCTGGTCGACTCGAAGGTCGCGACCGCCATCGCCATCGACGACCGCACACAGGCGCAGCGGCCCGCATGGCTGGGCGCCGCCGCCGCGCTCACGACGGGTACGGGGGATCGGCTAGGGGCCGAAGAGGCGGTGCGCGAGCAGGTAATGCCATACGTGGACAACGAGATTCGCGATGACTGGCTGACCACGATGCGCTCGACGCGCGATGGCGTCGCCACGTCCTACGACATGGTCACCGACCGGATGGCCGCCGCGCCGACCGCCCGCTTCGAATCCCCGGGCGATCTCGGGCCCGGATACCAGCCGCCGCGGCCGGCCCCGCCCAGCGCATCGCCCGTGGCGGTCGCGCCCGCCGCCGCGGTCCCGGGCCCGCCGGTGGATCCCGCGCCGACCGCGACGACCCTAGCGCCCGCCCCGATTCCCGCCCCGCCGCAACAGGATTGGGGAAGCGCGCTCGGTGACGCCGCCGGCATGCCGGGGGGAGGCCTGGGCGGCGGGCTCGGCGGTGGCGGGGACGGCCTGCTCGGGCTGGCCGGCAGGATCGTCGATGCGGTCGGTGGGCTGATCGGCTCGACGGGCGACGGGTCGGGGGTTACCGATGCCCTCGACGACGGGGATGCCCTCGACGACGGGGATGCCTTCGACGAGGACCCCTTTCAGCCCGACGACGCGGACGACGAGCCCGCGGAGAAAGGAGAGGCCACACCCGACGGGGCGGTGCAGCCGGTCGAAGCGGCGACGCCGGAGGGTGCACCAATGCCCGAGGAGGTGCCGGTGCCCGAGAACGCGCCCATGCCGGCGGACGCGCCGGTGCCGGAGGCCCCGCCGCCGGGGGCGCCCGCGCCGGATGCGGCGCCGGCGGGCGAACCGCCTCCGCCGGGGACCGATGGCAAGACGCCCTGCGAGATCGCCGCCGACCAGCTGCCGCAGGCGGGGCAGTGACCGCTCAGGAGGGGCGCAGCTGCAGGATTTCCTCGATAAAACGCAGGGATTCGGCGCGGTCGTTGCCCAGCGGGCTGAGCAACATGGTCGTCACGCCGGCCTCGGCGAAGGCGGCCAGGCGTTCGGCGACGTATCCGCGCGGGCCGACCAGCGACATGCCGCGCACCAGTTCGTCCGGCACCGCGTCGATCGCCTCCTTCTTGCGGCCCGACAGGTACAGCTCCTGGATACGGTCGGCCACGTCGCCGAACCCGTAGCGGGTGGCCAGGGCGTGGTAGAAGTTGCGGCCCTTGGCGCCCATCCCGCCGAGGTACAGCCCCAGCTGCGGCTTGACCCACGCCAGCCGGTCGTCGACGTCGTCGCCGATGGCCACCGACGCGTGCACCATCACGTCCAGCGGCCCCAGCGCGGGATCCCGCTTGGCCGCGCCGGCCGCCAGCGCGTCGCCCCAGACCGACGCGGCCTTGTCCGGCAGGTAGAACACGGGCTGCCAGCCCTCGGCGATCTCGGCGGTGAGCTCGACATTCTTCGGGCCCAGCGCGGCGATCGTGATCGGAATGCGTTCGCGCACGGGGTGATTGATGAGCTGCAGGGACTTGCCCAGACCTGTCCCGCGGTCGGCGGGCAGCGGGATTTGGTATTGCTTGCCGTTGTGCTGCAGCCTTTCCCGCCGCCACACCTTGCGGCAGATCTCCACGATCTCGCGGGTGCGGCCCAGCGGGGCGTCGAACTCCACGCCGTGGAAGCCCTCGATCACCTGCGGCCCGGAGGTGCCGATGCCGAGCCGAAATCGCCCGTCGGACACGAAGTCCAGGCCCGCGGCGGTCATCGCCAGCAGCGACGGCGTGCGGATGTAGATGGGAAACACCCCCGAGGCCAACTCGACGGTGTTCGTCTTGGCGGCCAGATAGCCGAGCTGGCTCACGGCGTCGAACGCGTACGCCTCGGCAACCACGGCGATGTCGATGCCGGCCTTCTCGAGTTCCACCACGCGGTCCACGGCCTGATGAAAGCCGCCCGAATAATCCAGAGCGATCCCGATTCGCATCAACGACAGATACCACGACCGCACCGACGGGCGGCGTTTCGGGTTTCCTCGACGATCCGGTTCGGCACAGTTGGGCAATTACCCAGATGCCGCGTCACTTCAACAGCGCGACGATCTTCTCTTCCAACGCGACCGGCGGCGCCTCGGGATCCAGCGCGTCGGTCTTGGGCAGCTGCACATCGGGATCGGCGAAGTCGCGGTAGGTCTTGTCGCCACCCAGCGTGTAGAGCAGGTAACCGGTCAGCAGGGCGCGCACGGTCCGCTGCGTGCGCCGGTGCGGGCTAGCCAGGCCGAACACCTTCGTCAGCCGCCGGCCCTCGACCAGTCCGCCGGGCTGGGCCTTGCTGACGATGCGCAACGTGGCCGCGTCCCACGCGCGCGACAGCGACAGGGCGTTGGAGGTCAGCGAGTGCGGATCGCCCGGCGCGGTCAGGATCAGCCCCGGCAGCTTGAGCGTCCGGGCCGGATCTTCGGCCGGGGGGCTGGTGACGGCGGGAAACAGGGCCGCCGCCGCGGCCAGCTTGTTCGGCATGCCGGCCGCGGCGAACACGGCGGCTGACCCGCCGAAACCGTGCCCGACGGCGCCGAGCTTGGCCGGATGCACGCTGATCTTGCCCGGGCCCAGGCGCACGCCCGACACGATGTCCAGCGCGGTGCCGAGGTCGTAGGCGAAATTCAACACGGACGGGGCCAGGCCGCGTTCGGTGTCGGGTGCGCCGGCGACGATGCCCCACGACGCCAGGTGTTCGAGCAGACCGGCATAGCGGGCGGCCTTGGTGAGCCAGTCGTGGCCGAACGCGATCCCGGGCAGATTCAGCCCCGCCTCCGGCGTGTACACCACCCCCGGCAGCCCGGCGAACGCCAGGTCACCGCGCAAAACGCGATGCGGGCCACGGCGTTGCAGGGCTGCGAAGAGCTTGCGGGTGCGGGCCACGCGTCGACGTTAGCGCATCGCGGCTAGGCCCTGACTTCGATCACACCCACCCGCCACAGCGCCGCGTACATGTGGCGCAACGGGATGCTCAGCACCCGGGCCGCGGCGTCCACCATCGGGTCGCCGCTGCTGAGCGGCGCACGGTGACGGCGCCGGGGCGCGGGCGTGGTCGTGGGCGCGGGAGCCAGCGTCAGGGCGGGCGCGGGCGAGCTGGTTACCACGTCGTCGAACAGGACAGCAGTCATGATTCTCCCCTTGAAGGAATACAGAATTTCGGATTAACAGTTATGAACAAGCGGTTTACGCGTAGTTTGAATTTTCTGGCCAAGCCGAATTAACGGCGAGGCGTTAAACGCGATTACCGGGTAGCTAGACAATCGGCATTGATGTCTGTATTAAACGGTTATTGTGGAAGAAGATATGGTTGCGCTGCGCGCGTTCTCACCGGTGGATCTGCGATTCCCCCAGGTGGTGATCATCTTGCGGGCGTCAACGAGCCGTCCTTTCTGCTGACTTCGGTGGGAGCCAGTCCTAGCCGATAAGCAGAATTCTAAGTAGCTGAATTGCTAGAGCGATGACGCATGCGAAAACGCCACAAATACATCAGGTGAAAAACGTTTCTGCCGTTTATGAAGACGGTGTGAAGCGGAAGCTCAGCGTCCTTGCGCCGGAAAACCGGGCGGATGCGTCCACGACGTCCACCGGGCCCCGTCCCAGTAGCGCTGTCCGGGCCCCGACGGGTCCTGGTACCACCCCGGCGGCGGGCCGGCGGCGGGCGGGGCCGGGATGTAGCCGGCGGCGGGCCCGGCGCCGTAGCCGGCGGGGGCGGGCTGCGCGGCCAGCCTGCGCACCTCCCGGATCGCGTTCCAATTCGAGATCAGCGCGATCCAGTTCATGACCAGCACCGACAGCAGGCTCCACCAACCCGCCAGCAAGTTGAGGGTCTGCGCCGAGCGGTATGCGCGTTCGCACTGTTCGAGTGTGCCGGTGAAGGTGTAGCGACGGTTGTACCAGAGCACGAGGGCGCCGATGTGCTCGGTGAGCCGGACGGAGAACTGGCGGTACGGGTCGCTCAAATCGGGCCTTTCGCGCAGGTGGGCGGCCTAACCCTACCCGCGGAGTGCGGGCTGGGGGTGCGGCCTGCACTACCCTGGTTCAAATGTGCGGAATTGTCGGCTACGTCGGGCAGCAGCCTGCCTGCCAGGTCGTCATGGATGCGCTGCGCCGGATGGAGTACCGCGGCTACGACTCGTCGGGCATCGCACTGGTCAACGGCGCCGGGACGCTGACCGTGTGCCGCCGGGCCGGCCGGCTGGCCAACCTGGAGGACGCGGTCGCCCAGATGCCGGCCGAATCGCTCGGCGGAACCACCGGTTTGGGCCACACCCGGTGGGCCACCCACGGGCGCCCGACGGACCGCAACGCGCACCCGCACCGCGACGCCGCCGGCAAGATCGCCGTCGTCCACAACGGCATCATCGAGAACTACCCCAGCCTGCGGCACGAGTTGGAGGCCGAGGGCGTCGAATTCGTCAGCGACACCGACACCGAGGTCGCCGTGCACCTGGTGGCGCACGCCTACCGGCACGGCGAGACCGCCGGCGACTTCCCCGCCTCGGTGCTGGCCGTGCTGCGCCGGCTGGAGGGCCACTTCACCCTGGTGTTCACCAATGCCGACGACCCCGGCACCATCGTGGCCGCCCGGCGCTCCACCCCGCTGGTGCTCGGGATCGGCGACGGGGAGATGTTCGTCGGCTCCGACGTCGCGGCGTTCATCCCGCACACCCGCGACGCCATCGAACTCGGCCAGGACCAGGCCGTGGTGCTCACCGCCGACGGCTACCGGATCACCGACTTCCACGGCAACGCCGATGTCGAGTACCGCGAGTTCCACATCGACTGGGACCTGGCCGCCGCGGAAAAGGGCGGCTACGAGTACTTCATGCTCAAGGAGATCGCCGAGCAGCCCGCCGCGGTGGCCGACACCCTGCTGGGGCACTTCGTCGACGGCCGGATCGTGCTGGACGAACAGCGGCTCTCCGATCAGGAGCTGCGCGAGATCGACAAGGTGTTCGTGGTGGCCTGCGGCACCGCGTATCACTCCGGGCTGCTCGCGAAGTACGCGATCGAGCACTGGACCCGGCTGCCGGTCGAAGTGGAACTGGCCAGCGAATTCCGCTACCGCGACCCGGTGCTGGACCGCAGCACCCTGGTGGTCGCCATCTCCCAGTCCGGGGAGACCGCTGACACCCTGGAGGCCGTCCGGCACGCCAAGGAGCAGAAGGCCAAGGTGCTGGCGATCTGCAACACCAACGGCTCGCAGATCCCGCGCGAGTGTGACGCCGTGCTCTACACCCGCGCCGGCCCCGAGATCGGCGTGGCTTCCACGAAAACGTTCCTGGCCCAGATCACCGCCAATTATTTGGTGGGGCTGGCGCTGGCCCAAGCCCGCGGCACCAAATACCCCGACGAGGTCGAGCGGGAGTACCAGGAGCTGGAGTCGATGCCGGACCTGGTCGCGCGGGTGCTCGCGATGATCGAGCCGGTGGCCGCGCTGGCATATCGGTTCGCCCAGTCCTCGACCGTGTTGTTCCTGGGACGCCACGTCGGTTACCCGGTGGCGCTCGAGGGCGCGCTGAAACTCAAGGAACTGGCCTACATGCACGCCGAGGGGTTCGCCGCCGGCGAGCTCAAGCACGGCCCGATCGCGCTGATCGAGGACGACCTGCCGGTGATCGTCGTCATGCCCTCACCCAAGGGGCAGGCCACGCTGCACGCCAAGCTGCTATCCAACATTCGCGAGATCCAGGCGCGCGGCGCGATCACCATCGTCATCGCCGAAGAGGGCGACGACACCGTGCGGCCCTACGCCGACCACCTGATCGAAATTCCAGCGGTGTCAACGCTTCTGCAGCCGTTGCTGTCGACCATCCCGCTGCAGGTGTTCGCCGCCTCGGTGGCCCAGGCCCGCGGCTACGACGTCGACAAGCCGCGCAACCTGGCCAAGTCCGTTACCGTCGAGTGACGATGCGTCGCGCTTGCGCGGCGAGGAGGAACGAGACAATCGGGGCCGTCGAATAGGCGCCGACAAACGAACGGCTTCGGCCGTATCGCCGCGAGATGCGCGGCCATTCCATTAGATTGCCCTCTGGAACAGCAACTCCATGGGGTGAGGAGCAGCATGCGACCGGCGGTCAGAAGGCTCGCCACGGTGGGAATCATCGTGCTCGTTCTCGGAACATACATCGCGCTGATCGGCCTCTACAAGGACACCGTCGAAGGGTCCGCCCCCGGCACCCTGAGCGACAACGCGGAGACCGCCAGCCAGAGCATGGCGACCCTGACCGTGGAGGAGATGCAGTCCAACTACAGCGCCGTCGTCGCCAATGTGGCTGTCGCACCGGGGCCCTCGCTGCTGGATCCGGTCACCCACCGCCTCAAGGAAGATCTGGTGCTGCGAATCAGATCGTCGGCCCAGCCCAGTCGCAAGGACTATTCGCCGGGCATGCTTCCCGGCGTCTTCCCGCTGCCGCTGACCATCGCCGGTCACCTGGAACGCTGGCCCTTCGACAACTACGAGTCGGGGCCGATCGAGGTGCAACTCTTTCCCGGTGGAGATACGACTAAGCCCCCCATACTCATTCCGGTCAGACTCATCGACCACCTGTCGGGCTTCAAGGTCACCATGTCCAAGATCCCGGGCCATGAGGCGTACCGCATGCACGTGCGGCGCGCGCTGAGCACCGCGGTGTTCGGCATGGTCATCTGCGGCGTGCTCATCGCGATCGCCGGCCTCGCCGTCGTCGTCGCCGTCCAGACGCTGCGCAACCGGCGGAAGTTCCAGCCGCCGATGACGACGTGGTACGCGGCGATGCTGTTCGCCGTGGTGCCCCTGCGCAACGCGCTGCCCGGCCTGCCACCCTTCGGGGCGTGGATCGACGTGACGATCGTGCTCTGGGTGATCGTCGCGTTGGTGACCGCGATGCTGATTTACATCGTCTGCTGGTGGCGGCACCTGAAGCCCGAGGTTCCCGCCCCGCCGCCCGACCCCGTCCCGGCGCCTTCGGGCTGAAATCCCATTTGCTGCAACGCTTTTCGATATCGAGTAGGGGGTGGCCGTGAAGTTCGGCGTCGTGGCTCTGATCGTGGGGGTCGTCGGGGCGTACGTCGCCTCGGTCGCGTTGTATGCCAACAGCGGGGGACACCATCACCACCAGGACACCGCCGCGGCGGGTGACCGAAGCACGGCCACGCTGGTGATCGAGGACATTCAATCGAACTACAGCGTGCTGATGGCCAACCTGTCCATCTCGCCCGCGTCGGGCCTGCTGGATCCGGAGACCCAGCACCTCAACCAAGACCTCAGTCTGCGAGTGCGATCCGTGGCGACGCCGACCCGCCGCACCTGGACCAAGGGCATGCTGCCCGGGGTTTTTCCCGTCCCGCTGACCATCGCGGGGGAGATCGAGAATTGGCCGTTCGACCGCTACGGGTCGGGGCCGGTCGAGATCGAGCTCATGCGCGGCGGCAGCGAAACCGTCGCCGAACGGCTGCCGGTGACCTTCGTCAACCACCTTTCCGGTTGGCAGGTGTCCACCGAGGGGGCCGGCCCTTACCGGGTGAGCGTGCACCGCTCGCTGAGCGCCGCGGCGTTCGGCCTCGTCATCTGCGGCGTGCTCGTCGCCATCGCCGGGCTGGGCCTGTTCGTCGCGGTTCAGACGGCGCGCAACCGCCGGAAGTTTCAGCCCCCGATGACGACGTGGTACGCGGCGATGCTTTTCGCGGTGGTGCCGCTGCGCAACGCGCTTCCCGGCTCGCCGCCGTTCGGCGGCTGGATCGACATCACCCTGGTGCTCTGGGTGCTCGTCGTCCTGGTGTTGTCCATGCTGCTCTACATCTCCTGCTGGTGGCGCCATCTGCGACCCGAGGTGACCGCGGCGCCGGCGAACCCAGCATGAGGTTCGCCGTCGTAGGTCTCATCGTCTCGTTCGTCGCGGCATACGTCGCGTCGGTTGCGCTGTACGCGCACAGCCGGACGGCGCATCACCGGGCCGAAGTCCCGGCGGTGGGCAGCACCAGTACCGCAACGTTTTCGGTCGAAGACGTGCAATCGAACTACAGCGTGCTGGTGCTCAACCTGTCCATCTCGCCCGGATCGTCCCTGCTGGACCCGCAGACGCAGCACCTCAACGAAGACCTCAGCCTGTGGGTCCGGTCCGCGGCGACGCCGGTCCGGCGCAGCTGGACCAAGGGCATGCTGCCCGGGGTGTTTCCGGTCCCGGTGACCATCGCCGGGGAGATCGAGCGCTGGCCCTTCGACCGCTACGAGTCGGGGCCGATCGAGGTCGAGCTGTTGCACGGCGGCGAGGGGGGCGTCCCCGAGCGCTTGCCCGCGACGTTCGTCAACCACCTTCCCGGCTGGCAGGTCCACGCCAGCAACGGCGGCGGGCTCGGCCCGTACCGGGTGAGCCTGAAACGATCCCTGAGCGCTGCGGCGTTCGGCGTCGTGATCTGCGGCGTGCTGATCGCCATTGCCGCACTGGGCCTGTTCGTCGCGGTTCAGACGGCGCGCAACCGGCGAAAGTTTCAGCCCCCGATGACGACGTGGTACGCGGCGATGCTCTTCGCGGTGGTGCCGCTGCGCAACGCGCTTCCCGGCTCGCCGCCGTTCGGCGGCTGGATCGACATCACGATCGTGCTCTGGGTGCTCGTCGTGTTGGTGATCTCGATGCTGCTCTACATCACCTGCTGGTGGCGGCATCTGCGTCCCGACGCCGAACCACCGGCGAAGTCGGCCTGACGCGTTTGCCGTCTAACCGGGACGGCGCGTCGCGAGCGTGCGAAGGTGATGACGTGACGGATGCACCGGTGCGGTCCCGACTGCGCAGCATGGGCCTCGCGGTCTGGCACTACGTCAGCGGCGCGCCCCTGACCTACGGGTGGCTCATCGTCCTGCTGATCACGACGCTCCTGCAGCACTGGCTGCCCCAGCGGCAACTGCACAAGATGCTGATGCACCATTCCACCAACATCCACGGGCTGGCGCGCGATCCGCTCGACGTGCTGTTCTCCAGCCTGTTGTGGATCGACGGGTACAACCTGACCCCCTACCTGCTGCTGTTCACGCTGTTCCTGGCGCCGGCCGAACACTGGCTCGGTCAATTGCGTTGGCTCACAGTGGGATTGAGTGCCCACATCCTGTCCACCTATTTCAGCGAGGGTCTGCTGTATCTGGCGATCGAGCAACGCGACGCGTCGGAGCGGCTGGTGAACGCCCGCGACATCGGCGTGAGCTACTTCCTGGTCGGGGTGATGGCGGTGCTGGCCTATCACATCGCGCCGCCGTGGCGGTGGGGCTATCTGGCCGTGCTGTTCATCATTTTCGGCTTCCCGTTGATCACGATGGACCGTATTGAGCTGAACTTCACCGCAATCGGGCATTTCACCTCGATCCTCGTCGGGCTCTGCTTCTACCCGATGACGCGGCACAAGGACCCCCGGCAGCTCAGCCCGGCCCGGCTGCGGGCCGCGGTGCGGCGGCGCCGCTCGCCCGAGGCATCGGCCTGATCCGCGCGGCCGCCGACCCGTAATGTGGCAATGGTGCGGCACTACTACTCCGTAGACGCGATCCGCCAGGCCGAGGCGCCGCTGCTGGCCAGCCTGCCCGACGGGGCCCTGATGAGGCGCGCGGCCTTCGGCCTGGCCGCCGAGATCGTCGCCGAACTGCGGGCCCGCGCCGGCGGGGTGTCCGGCCGCCGGGTGTGCGCGGTCGTCGGCTCGGGTGACAACGGTGGCGACGCGCTGTGGGCCGCCACCTTCGTGCGCCGGCGCGGCGCCGCCGCCGACGCGGTGCTGCTCAATCCGGAACGCACCCACGCCAAGGGGCTGGCTGCATTCACCAAGGCCGGCGGCCGTGTCGTCGAAAGCGTCTCGCCCACAACCGATCTCGTCATCGACGGGGTGGTCGGCATCTCCGGCTCCGGGGCGCTGCGGCCGGCCGCGGCGCAGGTGTTCGCCGCGGTCGACGCCGCGGGTATCCCGGTGGTCGCGGTCGACATCCCCAGCGGCGTCGACGCGGCGACCGGGGCGATCCCCGGCCCGGCGGTGCGGGCGGTCCTGACCGTCACCTTCGGCGGGCTCAAACCCGTGCACGCGCTCGCCGACTGCGGGCGGGTGAAGCTGATCGACATCGGGCTCGATCTGCCGGACACCGACTTGGTGGGCTTGGAGGCGGCCGACGTGGCCGCGCGCTGGCCGGTGCCCGGCCCCCACGACGACAAGTACACCCAGGGCGTGACCGGCGTGATGGCCGGCTCGTCGACCTATCCCGGCGCCGCCGTGCTGTGCACCGGCGCCGCCGTCGCGGCCACCTCCGGCATGGTCCGCTACGCCGGCAGTGCGCACCGGGAGGTGCTCGCGCACTGGCCGGAGGTGATCGCGTCACCCACCCCGGCGTCGGCCGGGCGGGTCCAATCCTGGGTCGTGGGACCGGGATTGGGCACCGACGACACCGGGGCCGCCGCGCTGTGGTTCGCGCTGGAGACCGACCTGCCGGTGATCGTCGACGCCGACGCGCTGACCATTCTGGCCGCGCACCCCGACCTGGTCGCGGGCCGCCAGGCGCCCACCGTGCTGACCCCGCACGCGGGTGAATTCGCCCGCCTGGCCGGCAATCCGCCCGGTGACGATCGGGTGGGCGCGTGCCGGAAGCTGGCCGACGCCCTCGGCGTCACGGTGTTGCTCAAGGGCAACGTCACCGTGATCGCCGATCCGGGCGGCCCGGTGTACCTCAACCCGGCCGGCCAATCCTGGGCGGCCACCGCCGGTTCCGGCGACGTGCTGTCCGGCATGATCGGCGCGCTGCTCGCGGCCGGCCTGCCGGCCGCGGAGGCCGCGGCCGCGGCCGCGTTCGTCCACGCGCGGGCCGCGGCGCTGTCGGCCGCCGACCCGGGCCCCGGTGACGCGCCCACGTCGGCGTCCCGGATCGTGCCGCACATCAGGGCCGCGCTGGCCGCCCTATAACGAGAGGATCCCAAGTGCCCCAACATCCTTCATTGCCCGCGCACGCCATCGCCCCCGCCTACACCGGCCGGCTGTTCACCGCGCCGGTGCCCGCGCTGCGGATGCCCGACGAATCGATGGACCCGGAGGCCGCCTACCGCTTCATCCACGACGAGCTGATGCTCGACGGCAGTTCGCGGCTGAACCTGGCCACCTTCGTGACCACCTGGATGGACCCCGAGGCCGGGCGGCTGATGGCGGAGACGTTCGACAAGAACATGATCGACAAGGACGAGTACCCGGCGACCGCGGCCATCGAGCAGCGCTGCGTGTGCATGGTGGCCGACCTGTTCCACGCCGACGGCCTGAACGATGCCGACCCCTACAGCGCCTGCGGGGTGTCCACGATCGGCTCCAGCGAGGCGGTCATGCTGGGCGGGCTGGCCATGAAGTGGCGGTGGCGGCAGAGGGCCGGCAAGGACTGGAAGGGCCGCACCCCCAACCTGGTGATGGGATCCAACGTCCAGGTGGTCTGGGAGAAGTTCTGCCGCTACTTCGACGTCGAGCCGCGCTACCTGCCGATGGAGGAGGGGCGCTACGTCATCACCCCCGAGCAGGTCGTCGACGCCGTCGACGAGGACACCATCGGCGTGGTGGCCATCCTGGGCACCACCTACACCGGCGAGCTGGAACCCGTCGCCGAGATCTGCGGCGCGCTGGACAAGCTGGCGGCCGACGGCGGCGTGGACGTGCCGGTGCACGTGGACGCCGCCAGCGGCGGGTTCGTGGTGCCGTTCCTGCATCCGGAGCTCAAGTGGGACTTCCGGCTGCCCCGGGTGGTGTCCATCAACGTCAGCGGGCACAAGTACGGGCTGACCTACCCCGGCGTCGGGTTCGTGGTGTGGCGCAGCAAGGAGCACCTGCCCGAGGAGCTGGTGTTCCGGGTCAACTACCTCGGCGGCGACATGCCGACGTTCACGCTGAACTTCTCCCGCCCGGGCAACCAGGTGGTCGGCCAGTACTACAACTTCCTGCGGCTGGGCCGCGACGGCTACACCAAGGTGATGCAGGCGCTGTCCGGGACGGCCCGCTGGCTGGGCGAGCAACTGCGGGTCAGCGATCACTGCGACCTGATCTCGGACGGCTCGGCGATCCCCGTGGTCGCCTTCCGGCTGGCCAAGGACCGCGGCTACACCGAGTTCGACGTCTCCCACGAGCTGCGCACCTACGGCTGGCAGGTGCCCGCCTACACGATGCCCGACAACGCCACGAACGTGTCGGTGCTGCGCATCGTGGTGCGCGAGGGGCTGTCCGCCGACCTGGCCCGGGCGCTGCACGACGACGCCACCTCGGCGCTCGCGTCGCTGGACAAGGTCAAGCCGGGCGGGCACTACGACGCGCAGCACTTCGCGCACTAGGTTGCGCGCCCAACGTCGACTTGTTGGGCTGACCAGGCCGGATGTTCGCCAACAAGTCGACGCTCGACGGGCGGTTCGGCACTTCTGGGACAATGGCCGCCGTGGCCGTTACCCCGATATCCCTGACCCCGGGCGTCCTCGCCGAGGCCCTGGTGGACCTGGGCGCCATTGAGCACAACACGCGGGTGTTGTGCGAGCACGCGGGGCGCGCGCAGGTGATGGCGGTCGTCAAGGCCGACGGGTATGGCCACGGCGCCAGCCAGTCCGCCCGCGCGGGGCTCGCCGGCGGGGCGGCCGAGCTGGGCGTCGCCACCGTCGCCGAGGCGCTGGCGCTGCGCGCCGACGGCATCACCGCGCCGGTGCTGGCCTGGCTGCACCCGCCCGGCATCGACTTCGGGCCCGCGCTGCTTTCCGACGTGGAGATCGCGGTGTCGTCCGAGCGCCAGTTGGGCGAGCTGCTGGACGCCGCGCGCCGGACGGGCCGCACCGCGACCGTGACCCTCAAGGTCGACACCGGGCTGAACCGCAACGGCGTTCACCCCGCGCGGTACCCGTCGATGCTGACCGCCCTGCGCCGGGCGGTCGCCGAGGAGGCCATCCGGCTGCGTGGGCTGATGTCCCACATGGTGTTCGCCGATCAACCGGCCAACCCCGTCAATGACCTTCAGGCCCAACGCTTCAGCGACATGCTGGCGCAGGCGGGCGAGCAGGGGGTGCGGTTCGAGGTCGCCCACCTGGCCAACTCGTCGGCCACCATGTCGCGCCCCGATCTGGCCTTCGACCTGGTGCGGCCCGGCGTCGCCGTGTACGGCCTGAGCCCGGTCCCCGAGCTCGGCGACATGGGGCTGGTCCCGGCGATGACGGTGAAATGCCCTGTGGCGCTTGTTAAGTCGATCAGCGCCGGCGAGAGCGTGTCGTACGGGCACACCTGGACCGCGGAGCGTGACACGAATCTGGCGCTGCTGCCGGTGGGCTACGCGGACGGCGTCTTCCGCTCGCTGGGGGGACGGCTGGAGGTGTTGATCAACGGCAAGCGACGGCCCGGGGTGGGGCGAATCTGCATGGACCAGTTCGTCGTCGACCTCGGCCCCGGCCGGCCCGACGTGGCCGAGGGCGACGAGGCCATCCTGTTCGGCCCGGGCAGCGGCGGGGAACCCACCGCGCAGGACTGGGCCGACCTGCTCGGCACCATCCATTACGAAGTGGTGACCAGCCCGCGCGGGCGCATCACCCGGACCTACCGCGAGGCGCGAACCATTGAGCCGTGAGAGAGCCCGCAGGCGCCAGAAGGGGGCATGGCTTGCGGGAGGGGCGGGGGTGACTGCCCTCGCCACCATCGTCGGAGCCTCCGCCCGCCGTTCGATGATCCAGCGCACCCACGGCGCCGAAGACCCGTACGCCGACGAGGATTTCGACCGGATCGACGACGACCGCCGCTCGGTGGTCACCACCCCCGACGGCGTGTCGCTCGCCATCCGCGAGGCCGGCCCGGCGGACGCCCCGTTGACCATGGTCTTCGTCCACGGCTTCTGTCTTCGGATGGGCGCCTTCCACTTTCAGCGGACGCGGCTGCCACACCACCTGGGCCCCGGCGTCCGGATGGTGTTCTACGACCAGCGCGGGCACGGCAAATCCGACGAGGCCACGCCCGAGAGCTACACGCTGACCCAGCTCGGAAAAGACCTGGAAAGCGTGCTGCAGGTGGTCGCACCGCGCGGCTTGGTGGTGCTGGTGGGCCACTCGATGGGCGGCATGACGGTGCTGTCGCACGCGCGCCAATTCCCCGACCAGTACGGGCGGCGGATCGTGGGGGCCGCGCTGATCAGCTCGGCGGCCGAGGGGGTCGCCCGGTCGCCGCTGGGCGAGATCCTGAAAAACCCTGCGCTGGAAGCGTTTCGGTTCACCGCGCGGTCCGCGCCGAAGCTGATGCACCGCGGCCGCAACGTGTCGCGGTCGCTGATCGGCCCGATCCTGCGGGCCGCCTCCTACAGCGACCTGCACGTGAGCCGGAGCCTGGACGCCTTTTCGCAGCGGATGATGAACGGCACCCCGATCCCGACCATGGTCGAGTTCCTGGACGCCCTGGAGGCCCACGACGAGACCGCCGGGCTGTGGACCCTGCTGCGCATCCCCACCCTGATCGCCTGCGGTGACCACGACCTGCTGACACCGGACGAATACTCCCGCAAGATGGCGGCGTCACTGCCGCAGTCCGAGCTGGTCATCGTGCGCGGGGCCAGCCACCTCGCGCTGCTGGACAAGCCGGAGGCGATCAATCACGGGTTGGTCCGGCTGGTCAAGCGGGCCACCCCGGGCCGCACCGCGCTGGCGGCCCGGTGGCTTCGGGAGAGGCTGCGCCGTCGTGGCTGAGTCGGGCGGCACGGCCACCCTCGAACGCGTCGAGGACACCATCGCGTTCGGGTCGCGGCTCGGCGCGCAGCTGTGCGCGGGCGACGTCGTGGTGCTCACCGGTCCGCTGGGAGCGGGAAAAACGGTGCTGGCCAAGGGGATTGCCGCGGCGATGGACGTCGAAGGCCCGGTCACCTCGCCCTCCTATGTGCTGGCGCGGGTGCACCCGCCGCGGCGCCCGGGCGCACCGGCGATGATTCACGTCGACATGTACCGGCTGTTGGACACCGCCGGCGCCGACCTGCTGGGTGAGCTCGACTCGCTGGACCTCGACACCGAGCTCGACGACGCGGTCGTGGTGGTCGAGTGGGGTGAGGGTCTCGTCGAGCGCCTCGCCGAGTGGCACCTCGACATTCGCCTGGAGCGCCTCAGCGGATCCGACGTGCGGATCGCGTCGTGGCAGTGGAGCCGGTCGTGAATCGCATTCTGGCCCTGGACACCTCCACCCCGGCCGTCACCGCGGGGATCGTGCGCCGCGCCGACCTCACGGTGCTGGCCGAACGCATCACCGTCGACGCCCGGGCGCACGCCGAACGCCTGACCCCGAATGTGCTTGCCGCCCTTGAGGATGCGGGCTTGTCCATGACCGACCTGGACGCCGTCGTGGTGGGCTGCGGACCCGGGCCGTTCACCGGCCTGCGGGCCGGGATGGCCACGGCCGCCGCCTACGGGCACGCGTTGGGCATCCCGGTGCGCGGGGTGTGCAGCCTGGACGCGATCGGGGTGCGCACCACGGGCGACGTGCTGGTGGTCACCGACGCCCGCCGCCGCGAGGTCTATTGGGCCCGCTACCGCGACGGCTTCCGGATGGCGGGTCCGGGCGTCAACGCCCCGGCCGACGTGGACCCCGGCCCCGCGCGCGCCGTCGCCGGGTCGCCGGAGCACGCCGCGCTGTTCGGCCTGCCGGTGACCGGGCCCACCCACCCGACGCCGGGTGGCCTGGTGGCCGCGGTGCCCGACTGGTCGCAGCGCCCATTGCCGTTGGTGGCCTTGTATCTTCGCCGCCCGGACGCCAAACCGATGGCGGCCCCGCGATGACCGCGCCCAGCGAGCCCGTGACGCTCGGCGCCTTGACGCCCGCCGACGCGGCGCGCTGCGCCGAGCTGGAACGTCAGCTGTTCGACGGTGACGACCCGTGGCCCGCGGCGGCCTTCAACCGCGAATTGGCCAGCCGGCACAACCATTACGTCGGCGCACGGGTGGGTGGCACGCTCGTCGGCTATGCCGGAATCTCGCGGCTGGGCCGCACCCCGCCGTTCGAATACGAGGTGCACACCATCGGCGTCGACCCCGACTATCAGGGCCGCGGCATCGGGCGCCGGCTGCTCGACGACCTGCTGGCCTTCGCCGGCGGGGGCGTCGTCTTCCTCGAGGTGCGCACCGACAACGAGGCGGCGATCGGCCTGTACCGCAGCGTCGGCTTCGAACAGATCGGCCTGCGCCGGCGCTACTACAAAGCGAGCGGCGCCGACGCCTACACGATGCGGCGGGGTGCCCAATGATCATCTTGGCCATCGAAAGCTCTTGCGACGAAACGGGAGTCGGCATCGCCCGGCTCGACGATGACGGCCGCGTGACGCTGCTGGCCGACGAGGTCGCGTCCAGCGTCGACGAACACGTCCGCTTCGGCGGCGTGGTCCCCGAGATCGCGTCGCGGGCGCACCTGGAGGCGCTCGGGCCCACCATGCGCCGGGCGCTCGCGACGGCCGGCGTGGCCAAGCCCGACATCGTCGCCGCCACGATCGGGCCCGGACTGGCCGGTGCCCTGCTGGTGGGAGTCGCTGCCGCCAAGGCGTATTCGGCCGCGTGGGGGGTGCCGTTCTACGCCGTGAACCACCTGGGCGGGCACCTGGCCGCCGACGTCTACGAGCACGGCCCGCTCCCCGAATGCGTGGCGCTGCTGGTGTCCGGCGGGCACACGCACCTGTTGCACGTGCGCTCCCTCGGCGAACCGATCGTCGAGCTGGGCAGCACCGTCGACGACGCCGCCGGCGAGGCCTACGACAAGGTCGCGCGGCTGCTGGGGCTGGGCTACCCCGGCGGCAAGGTACTCGACGACCTGGCCCGCACCGGCGATCGCGGGGCCATCACCTTCCCGCGCGGCATGACGGGCCCCGCCGACGACCCGTACGCCTTCAGCTTCTCCGGGCTCAAGACCGCCGTGGCGCGCTATCTGGAGAGTCACCCGGACGCGGTCAACGCCGACGTCGCCGCCGGGTTCCAGGAAGCCGTCGCCGACGTGCTGACCATGAAGGCGGTGCGGGCGGCGACCGGGCTTGGCGTCTCGACGCTGCTGATCGCAGGGGGAGTCGCCGCCAATTCGCGGCTGCGGGAGCTGGCCGAGCAGCGCTGCGCGGCGGCGGGGCTGACGCTGCGGATACCGCGGCCGCGGCTCTGCACCGACAACGGGGCGATGATCGCCTCCTTCGCCGCGCACCTGGTGGCCGCCGGGGCGCCCCCCTCCCCGCTGGACGCGCCCACCGACCCGGGCCTCCCGGTGGTAAAAGCCCAGGTCAGCTGATCGCTGGTAGCGAAAACCCGATACGCACCGGGCCGCCCTTGAGTGCTAGCACTCTCGTGTATAGAGTGCTAGGTGGCAATCGGCCAAACCCTGTGCCGGCACCCGCGACGACGGCCCTTGGGCACGGACGACTGCCGAATCCCTTGATAATTCCGGGGGACCCACCCCGGACCCGATCTAACTAGTGGAGGGCTCCAATCGTGGCGAAGGTGAACATCAAGCCACTCGAGGACAAGATTCTCGTGCAGGCCAACGAGGCCGAGACCACGACCGCGTCCGGTCTGGTCATTCCTGACACCGCCAAGGAGAAGCCGCAGGAAGGCACCGTCGTCGCCGTCGGTCCCGGCCGCTGGGACGAGGACGGCGAGAAGCGGATCCCGCTGGACGTCTCGGAAGGCGACACCGTGATCTACAGCAAGTACGGCGGCACCGAGATCAAGTACAACGGCGAGGAGTACCTGATCCTGTCGGCGCGCGACGTGCTGGCCGTCGTATCGAAGTAAGCACCGTGTTCCGCCCCGGCGATCCCCGCGCATGCGCGGGTGATTTCCGGGGCGGCATGCGTTAGCGGGTATCAAACAAGGAGCCTGATGAGCAAGGTTATTGAGTACGACGAGACCGCGCGCCGCGCCATCGAGGCCGGCGTCAACGCGCTCGCCGACGCGGTCCGGGTGACGCTGGGCCCCCGCGGCCGGCATGTGGTGCTGGCCAAGGCATTTGGCGGGCCGACGGTCACCAACGACGGCGTCACCGTCGCGCGTGAGATCGAGCTGGAAGACCCGTTCGAAAACCTGGGCGCGCAGCTGGTGAAGTCGGTGGCCACCAAGACCAACGACGTGGCCGGCGACGGCACCACCACCGCGACGGTGCTGGCGCAGGCGTTGGTCAAGGGCGGTCTGCGCCTGGTTGCGGCCGGCGCCAACCCGATCGAGCTCGGCCTCGGAATTTCCAAGGCGGCCGACGCAGCGTCCGAGGCGCTGCTGGCGGCGGCCACCCCGGTGTCCGGCAAGGACGGGATCGCTCAGGTGGCGACGGTGTCGTCGCGCGATCAGCAGCTGGGCGCCTTGGTCGGCGAGGCGATGACCAAGGTCGGCGCCGACGGCGTCGTCAGCGTCGAGGAATCCTCGACGCTGAGCACCGAGCTGGAGTTCACCGAGGGCGTCGGCTTCGACAAGGGTTTCCTGTCGGCGTATTTCGTCACCGATTTCGATTCGCAGGAAGCCGTGCTGGACGACCCGGTGATCCTGCTGCACCAGGAGAAGATCAGCTCGCTGCCCGACCTGCTGCCGATGCTGGAGAAGGTGGCCGAGTCGGGTAAGCCGCTGCTGATCATCGCCGAGGACATCGAGGGCGAGGCCCTGGCGACCCTCGTGGTCAACTCGCTTCGCAAGACGCTCAAGGCGGTCGCCGTGAAGGCGCCGTTCTTCGGCGACCGGCGCAAGGCGTTCCTGGAGGACCTGGCGGTGGTCACCGGCGGCCAGGTGATCAACCCCGACGCCGGCCTGCTGCTGCGCGAGGTCGGCGCCGAGGTGCTGGGCTCGGCCCGTCGCGTGGTGGTCAGCAAGGACGACACCATCATCGTCGACGGCGGCGGCTCGAAGGACGCGGTCGCCGACCGGATCAAGCAGCTGCGCGCCGAGATCGAGAAGAGCGATTCCGACTGGGACCGCGAGAAGCTGCAGGAGCGGCTGGCCAAGCTGGC
>NZ_LZIZ01000190.1:0-17782 GCF_001666915.1 Mycobacterium sp. E3339
CCCCATGCCCATCGATCCACCCGAGCACTCCCCCTCGGCCCCAACCGAAACAACACCACCCCCGGTCGACTGGACCCAGCCGAGCGCACCACCCCGGCCCCCCATGCCCATCGACCTACCCCGACAACCCGTCGCCACGACACCAGAAGCTCCGCCGGTCGAGCGGCCCAAGCAGCCCCCACCGGAGTCTGACCGACTGCAGCAGCCCCCGCCGGCCGAGCCGAAACCGCCTGCGCCGCAGCCGGAGCCGGAGCCGGAGCCGCGGACACAAGCCCCCGCCCAACATGCGCGACACGCGCGCCGCGCCAACCGCGGCGACGTCGATGGGCGGGACCTCCCCAACACCGGCCCCAGCCGACACAGCCACCGCGCGAAACCGACCACTCCATCCGCCGCACCAAGCCCACGCGTCAGCCCGTCGGCGGCGAAACCGAATGGCGGCCCGGTACCGCCCGCGTCGAAGCAACGTGAACGCGACCTAGCCCCCGCGCGTCCCGCGGCGCAGCGACCCGCCGAGTCGCCGGCCCACCGGGGTTCGCCGCCGGCGCCCGCGAACGGTGACCGCGGACCCGGCAGCGCCGTCACCCACACCGGTCCCAAGCCTGCCGACACCGCCGAGGCCGACGCGGTACCGCAACGCGGTTGGCGGCGTTGGGTATACGCCTCGACGCGCATCAACGTCGGCTTGTCCCGCGACGAGAAGTACGAGCTGGACTTGCACCGGCGCATTCGCCGCCTTCCGCGCGGCGCGCACGAAATCGCGATCGTCGGCCTCAAGGGCGGAGTCGGCAAGACGGCCGTGACGGTCGCGCTCGGCTCGGTGTTGGCGCAGGTGCGCGGCGACCGGATCCTGGCGTTCGACGCGGACGCGGACTCGGGAAACCTCGCGGATCGAGTGGGACGCCGGCCCGCTTCGTCCGTCGCGGATCTGCTTGCCCGCAAGGACCTTTCACACTACAACGACGTGCGCGCGCACACCGGGGTCAACGCGGTCAACCTCGAAGTGCTCGCCGCGCAGGAGTACAGCTCGGCGCCGCGCCCGTTCAGCGCGGCCGACTGGCAGTACGCGTCCGATGCGGTGTCCAGGTTCTACAACGTCGTGCTGGCCGACTGCGGGGCCGGCTTGACGCGCGGTGTGCTCGCCACGGCATCCGGGGTGGTGATCGTGACCACCCCGTCGATCGACGGTGCGCGGCAAGCGACCGTCGCGATCGACTGGCTGCGCAACAGCGGGCGACAGGAATTGCTGAGCCGTGCATGCGTGGTGATCAACCATGTCGCACCGGGAGAACCCAACGTCGCCATCACCGGCCTGGTACGGCAATTCAGCCAGCATGTGCGGCCGCAGCGCATAGTGGTGCTGCCCTGGGACAAGCACGTCGGGGCCGGAAAAGAGATCGAAATCGGCCAACTCGACCCGGTCTACAAGCGTAGGATTACCGAGCTTGCCGCAGCACTGTCCGACGATTTCGACAGGGGTGAACGTCGTTGAGCGCGCCCACCGCCACTGCCGGCGCGGCCGCGACCGCGGGGACCGCCGGCACCACGCCCGCCAAGCCCGCGACCACCCGGGTGACCATCCTGACCGGCCGGCGACTGACCGATGTGGTGCTGCCGTCGTCGGTCCCGATCGACACGTACATCGACGACACCGTCGCCGTCCTGGCCGAACTGCTCGAAGACACTCCAGCCGACGTGCTCGCCGGCTTTGACTTCTCTGCCCAGGGCGCTTGGACTTTCGCGCGGCCCGGGGCCCCGCCGCTGAAGCCGGACAAGTCCCTCGACGACGCCGTGGTGGTCGACGGCTCGTTGCTGACACTGGTGTCGGTCAGTCGCACCGAGCGGTACCGACCGCTGGTCGAGGACGTCATCGACGCGATTGCGGTGCTCGACGAATCCCCCGAGTTCGACCGGACGGCGCTCAATCGCTTTATCGGCGTGGCGATTCCGATCGCGGCCACGGCCGTCTCCGCGATAACGGTGCAGGCGTGGTGGAACACCGGGCGGCACCTGTGGTGGCCGCTCGCGCTGGGCATCGCCGGGCTGCTGGTGCTCCTGGGCAGTTGGGCAGCCAAGAGGTTCTACCAGAACGTGAGTCTCTCGGAGAGCTTGTTGACGACGGCGGCGCCGTTGCTCACCGTCGCTGCGGCGCTTGCCGTTCCGCCCCCGCACGGAGCCGCTCCGCTGGGGGCGCCGCAGCTCGCCGCCGCGGCCGCGGCCGTATTGTTCTTGGCGCTGCTGACCCGGGGCGGCCCCCGGCGGCGTTCGGAGCTCGCATCGTTCGTCGTCATCACCGCGATCGCGGTCACCGCGGCGGCCCTTGCGTTCGGATACGGTTGGCAGCATTGGGTACCGGCCGGTGCCATCGTGTTCGGGCTCTTCACCGTCACCAATGCGGCGAAGCTGACCGTCGCCGTGGCCCGGATCGCGCTGCCACCCATCCCCGCCCCGGGAGAGGCCGTCGACCATGACGAATTACTCGACGCCGTTGCGGGCCAAGAGGGTGGCGACGACAAGGAGGCCCGCACCTGGCAGGCCATCATCGCGTCGGTGCCCGACTCCGCCGCGCGCCTCACCGAACGCAGCGAACTCGCCAAGCGACTGCTGGTCGGGTTCGTCACGGCCGGCACCCTGGTGCTCGCGGTCGGTGTCATCGCGATCGTGGTGCGCGGGCACTTCTTCGTGCACAGCCTCATCGTCGCCGGGTTGGTCACCGTCACATGCGGATTCAGGTCACGCCTCTACGCCGACCGGTGGTGCGCGTGGGCGCTGCTGGCGGCGGCCGTCGCCATCCCGATCGGGGTGACCGCCAGACTGTGTATCTGGTATCCGCACAGCGCATGGCTGCTGCTGACCATCCTGGTCAGCCTGGGCCTCGTGGCGCTGGCGATCGTCGGGGCGACGCTGTCAGTACGGCGCGTTTCGCCGGTCATGAAGCGCGTCCTGGAATTGCTCGACGGCCTCCTGGTGGCGGCCATCCTGCCAATGCTGTTGTGGATCACCGGGGTCTACGACATCGTTCGCAACATCCAATTCTGACGGTCACGACGGCCGCGAAAATTGCCGCGGTCCCGGGGCCGCGGGCCTGGTTAGGATATTTCCGACGGCAAACGCGCAGAGGAGACCGGCTGATGATCGAACCATTGGTCGTCGAGCCGTCCCGCCTGGAGACGGCCGGAAACACCTTGCGGGATCTGCCGTTTCCCTCACCGCCGGCGCCGATTGTCGCGCCCGGAGCGGATTCCGTGTCGGCGGCCGTGAACGCGACCCTGCCGATCATCGAATCACCGGTGGTCGACGGGTTGCCCGCCGTCAAAGCCGCGCTCACCAGAACCGGATCCAGCATCGCCGCCGCGGCGGGAATGTATACCGACACCGACCAGAGACTGGGCGACCGGCTGACCCAAGTCCAGTTCCTCGCGGCCACCAAGGAGTCTTCCGCGGGCACGTCGGGCGACAAACCCGACGGCGCCCCGGTGGATGACGAGAAACCCGCGCCGAAACCGACTCCGAAACCCCCGACACCCCAGCCCGACCAAATGGCCGGCGCCGGTGGGATGCTCGGGTCTGTCATGCAAGGCATGCAGGGGGCGATGGGAAGCATGCAGGGCATGCAGGGTGCCGGCGCCACACCGGCGCAGCTCGCGGACAGCAACAAGCCCGACGACGAGGCGCGCGACAAGAAGTCCGACGACGAAGTGGAATCCGAAGCGTCCGCCGAAGGTGCGGCGCCGGGCAGCGAGACGTCGGTGGGCATCCCCACCCGGCCGCCGGCCGCGGCGCGATCGGAAGCGGCCCCGGCGGAGATCAACCTCTAGGGCGAGTCGCGCCTCAATGCGGCTGAGCTAGCCGTCCCATTTCGGCGACGATGGATCGGCGAAGCTCGTCGGGCGGAAGGTCGTGCAGTCCCGTGGCGGAGCGCAGGAACGGTTCGAACATCTGCCAGCCGAGCAACAATGCGCTGGCGTTCGCCGCTGCCAGCCGCGCCGCTTCCTCGCTGGGGTGCTGGGGCCGGATCTCGTCGAGCAGCCTGGCGGCGGCGGGGAAGCTGGACTGCAGCTGACCCGCCGGATACCCGTCCAAAAGCGCCCGCGCGATCACCCGCAACTGGCGGCCGCCGGCCGCCTGGATCTCGTCCGGGGTCCCGCCACGGTCCATCACCGCGGAGAGCTGGCCCGCCAGATGATCGAGTACCGAGGCGACCAACTTCTCTTTGGTACCGAAATGCCGGAAGACCAGACCGTGGTTGACCCGCGCGCGGGCGGCGATATCGCGGATGGAGGCGGCAGCCGGTCCCCGCTCGGCGAATAACTCGCTCGCGCTCTCGAGGATCGCGGCGACCACCTCGTCGCGGCCCGTCGGAGAAATTTCCTGCTCCGGGGGGCTTGCACCGTCTGTAGTCATCTGTCTACACTACCTAATAACGCACTGTAGTCGGTTGACTACAGCCAAAGAGGGAGGAAGGCCGGGGCTGGACACCCCGACTGGCGTGCCGAGTGGCCCGGCCATCACGGCAATGCCCATTGACTCGACGGGGGCGGGCGCATTGAGGGGGGCGCCCGCCCTGTCGCCTAAGCCGGGACGGAATTCGGCGGGCCTTCTCCGATCCCGGCCGAGGGGTGCCGGGAAGGGTTGCAAGAGCTCGTTTTTCGGTGCGCGAGGGTTCGGTCGCCCGATTCACCGCGCGTCGGACAGTGCTGCGGTCAACAACCCGGAGAGGTGCTTCCAGTACAGCCAGTCGGCGACGGCCGAGCGCTGGGCGGCGGGATCGACCGCGGTGTGCGCCTCGTTGAGAACGACGTCTTGGGTGTGCTCGACGTAGCGTTGGAACGCCCGCAGGTGCGCGGCTTGGCGGCCAGGGGAACTGCTGGCCAGCGGCTTCATCACGTCAAACCACAGCATGGGGCGTTGATCGGTTGGGGGAGCGGCTCCCTCGGGTGCTGCCTGCTCGTCGGGCGGGGCCTGCTGGCCGGCCGCCGGCGCCGGCGGCAACATGCCGACCAGCCGGACGTCGGTGGTGGCGGCGAGCCGGTCCGCCGCCTCGGGATCGACCACCTCCAGACGGGATCGGCCGACCATGTCGCCGCTGTCCGGAATGTCGTCGGGCTTCAGCACGACCTTGGCCGCGCCGGGATCGGAGTTGGCCAGCTGCTGCTCGGTTGCGATGACCGCCCGCAGCTTCTTGTCGTGATGGTCGGCCCAGCCCTGCACGGCCAGCACCGGGTACGTCACCCAGCGCGCCCGGTCGGCAGCGGGAATCGCGTCGTCGGCGCTGGCCAGCTGCACGGGCTCGGGTAATTGGATCCCGTCGGGGATGTAGGCGATCCCGTAGCTGTTCGCCACCACGATCGAGCCGTCGGTGGTCACCGCGGTCACCCAGAAAAATCCGAGGTCGCTCCCGCCGCGCGTGCCCGGTGCGTTCAACGCTGCCGCGATGCGCCGCGCGAGCCGCAGGGGATCGGAGCCGCCGTCCCGGCGGGCGGCGTCGGCGGTGGCGGCGTCGGCGATGGCGTCGCGTTCGGCGCGTGCTTTGGAAACCGGGATGATCGGTGTCACCACAACCGCGTCCGCGGCGTCGGCATGGTCGATCGAGGACGTCGGGTCTCCGGCGTGTGCGGACGGCCGCGCTCCCGCCCGGCCGCCGGCCGCGGCCGGTTTGGTCGGGGCCGTACCGCCCGTCGACTTCGGGCCGGCGGCAGCGCTGTAAGCCCCGGCCCGGCCGCCGCGCGATCCGCCGCCCGATGCCCCCATGGGTCCGGCCGGCATGCCCGTCGCGCCGGCGGGCGCGGCGGCGGTGGACTCTTCGGTGCGGGGCGCCGCCGACGGCGACATCAGCGACGCCGGTGTCATGCCCTTGCCGCGTCCACCCGCCGCGCCGAGCGGCTCGGCCGACGCCGCGGGGCTGAGCGGCGCGGCGGGACCCGAGGGGGCGCCCGGGCCGCCGCCCGGGATGCCGCCTGGCCCGCCCGGGGTGACGGGGGCGGGCGGGCGGGGAGCGGCGGTGGGCGGCGTGGGCGGTTGGCCGGTAAGGGGAGGCATTCCGGTCGGCGGTGGCGCGCCGCCACCGGGTGATCCGGGTGGCGAAAGCGGGGGAGCGCTCGGGGGCGGTGCGACCGGCGCGGGTTGCGCGGGATCGGGCTGCGGGCGTTCCTCTTCCTCGGGCGGTGCGGGCTTGTCCGGGAGTGCGACCGGGGGAGGTTGTTTCTGGTCGAGGAGATCCTGCAGGGCGTTGTGCGGCGGCTTCCAGGCCTTACTCGCCAAGATGCGCTCGGCGGTGCCGGTGACCACTCCGAGATTCGCCCCGTACGCGGTGCCCACCACCGCATTGATCGCGGCGGTCCGCTCGGCGGCCTCCAGAGCCGAATCGTTTTCGAGCGCATCGATTTCCGCCTGCGCGGCCTCGACGATGTCGCTCACGTCCCACTTGGCCTGGGTGATGGAATCGGCGACATACCTGTGCCAGGTGATCACCGTCGCCAGGCCGTTCTGCAACTTCGTCAGCTCATCGATGTTGGCGCCGAGTTCGGTCTTGGCGGCGGCTGCGGCGCCCCCCGACCAGAACCCCCCGTCGAAGAGGTCGCTCTGTTCGTGCTGGCAGGTCTCCAACACCTCGGTGACCCGCCTCAGCACATCGGTGTACTGCTGCGCGCGGTCGTAGTAGTTGTCCTCGTCCAGCTCGGGCCACGCGTCCGGGGCGAGCATCTGCCCGGCGTATTCGGTCATCGGCTTCGCGACGCCCATCGCCTACTCCTGTCCCGGCGGCGCAAACCAACACCGCGGCCGCTGCGGGGTAGTGGACATCATGATTAGTAAGCGTAATCGAGGTTCAGCCAAGCCAACTGCGGCAAATTGCACGGCCACCGGCGCCGGCGGAGAACGTCAAATCCCGGCGCGCACCGGGTTTCGCTCAGGTCAAGCCCAGGGTCTCTTTGAGTGAACCGGCGATTCCGGCGACCAACTCGATGAGCCGCTCGTGCTCGGCGTCGATCTCTTCGGTCGCGGCGGCTTGCGCGTGGCCGATCGCCTCGTTGATGCGCTCCATGACCGTCTCCGCGCCCAGCCGCAACAGGCCGTCCTCGATATGCAGACCGGTCAGGCACAGCCGCGCATTAAGTGTCACCTCGACGGTCTCGGATTCGTCGGTGGCGCTGAATGTTTCGGTGTCCCTGCGATGCTGCTGATCTTCCAGCGCGGACTGGAACAGCCGCGCCTGCCGCATGGCCTCGGCCACCTGGGGATGCATCTCGACGGTCATTGGGGTCCTCACTTGTCGGGTGTGCTCTTGCGCGGGCGGTTCCCGATGACGCCCTCAGTCCATGCGCGCTCCTCGGTATAGAGCGATTCGTCTTCCGATTGCACGCGTTTGCCTTTGCCCTGATTTTGGTTCTGGCCGGGGCCGCCCATCGGCGCCATACCGCCACCCATGCCGCCGCCTGCCGCGCCCGCCACGGCGGGCATCGCGCGACCCGGTCCCCCGCCCCCGGGTCCCGCGCCCGCCGGCCGCGACGCCGCTTCGGCATCCACCGCGGGCTGCAAGGGCATCGATGGCACGCCGGCCCCGCCGCCACCACCCAACGACGCGGGCTTGAGTCCCGCCCCACCGGGCGCGCCGGCCCCCTTGCCCTTCAGCGCGTCCTGCATCGCGGCGTCCATGGCCGCCTGATCCGGCGGCGCTCCAGCCCCACCCATCCCCGGCGGCATCATCGGCGTCATGGGCGTCGGCGTCGGGGGAATGCCAGTTCCCCCACCGTCGAGGATGGGGTCGACGATGGTGTCGTCCCCGGGAGCGTTGGGGTCGGGCGGCGGGGGGATGTACTGGGCCCTAGGCGGCGTTTTCGGACTCACCGGCGCCATCGGCAATCCCGCGTTCGAAACGTAGAGCGCGAGTGACCGCTCGGATTTCGCCTGCAGGCTTTCGTACCAGCTGATCGCCATGTACAAGTAGTGGCCGCCGTCTTCGGTGTATCTCCGGTACCACCAGTCGTTCAGCTCGACCTCGTAATTCGTGGGGTGCTCGGCCTCGACCGCCCACGTCCCGTCCGGATTACGCGAGGCGGAATCCCCGTAGGCCACTCGCGCTTTCTTGTGCGCGTCGACGACCCTGTTGGCCTGGCTGCCGAGCGTCACGCACATCTGTGCAATCGAGAGGATCCACTCGCGTTGGGTGTCGAAGTTGTCTTCGACGAGACTGCGCGCCTCACCCTCCCAGGAAACGAAGGGCCGGAACCGATAGGCCGTCTTCTGGAATTCGCGTTGAAACGCGTCCCATTCCTTCGCGAACGCCCGGAAGCCCGCGCCCTGATCGCCGGCCTCGATGTCCTTGGCCGCTTGCCTGACCTCGTAGTACGGGTATTCGAACGTCGGCGGCGGTTTCAGCGGCGGCAGCGGATCGCGGGCCCAGCTCTCGTCTTGCAGTGCCGACAGTTCACCATCGGCTCCCGCGGCCGCCCCCGAAGCCGACGAAGACCCATTTGTGCCGATGGCATCGATCGACGCCGCCGCCCCCTCGTCGACCTCTTCGTAGGCCTTGGCCGCGTTCCGTAGCGACTTGGCCAACGCTTTCCATTCGCGCTCACAGGTTTTCAGGTAGAGCCGCATCGCATCGGCCGACAGCGCGAGTTGGGTGGCGGCGTCGTTGACGAACGAAAGGGCGCACGGCGGCGGCGGATTGGTGGCGGGGACGGGCGGCAGCGGGGCCTCGATTTCGTCCGCCCGCTGCAAGAGCTCCTCGTACTCGACCTTCAGCATCTGGGTCACGTCGGCTCATTCTCCTTTTGCGCAAGCCGTCGGGGATTCCCGATGACCGCGGCCCGGCCCGGTCGCCCGGCGGTGGCCGATGCTGACCGCACCACCGGCGCGTGACACAGACGCGGCACCACCGAAGACAGGATGCGGTGCGACCACCATCACCCCTTTCGTAGTGCCGGATCCCGCGGGCGGTGCAGGGTGCACATACCGCTCACGATGGTTAATCCTAAGTCACCAAACAGTGCCCACGCGCAGCAATTTGCGCCCTGGCTTTCGGCTCTTTTCGGGCCGAATTCGGCCGGTCCGCAGGGGGTGGCCCGGCGAGATCCGGCCGCCTCGGTGTCCCGGGACGACGTGGGTTGCCGACCGCGTTTCGGCGGCTTGGGGCGCACTCCCGGCCGCCCGGAAAGGTGGTCGTTCTGCGTTACGCTCACCGCAGCCATGAGACTGGACATCCACCTGCAAACCCATTCGGAGACGAGCGTGCACGGCGAGCACCGGTACGTCGGCGCTCCGAAAAGCGAGATCATGCTCAGGTGCACACAATCGTTGGTCACCTCGATCAATGAAGCGTCGGGCGACATCCTGCTGCGCGTTTTCGACGATCACTCGTCGCCCGCCGCCATCGCGCCGCTGCACCGAATCCTCGACGGCTGCCGGCATCCGGTCGAATTCGTCGCGCTGACGGATCGCGGCTACAACGCGTCGTGCGTGGCGTCGTTCTCCAGGGCCCGTGACGACGCCCGCGACCTCGTTTACTTCGTCGAGGACGACTACCTGCACGCGCCGTCGGCCATACCGGAGATGCTGGAGGCCCATGCGTTCTTCAAAGACAAACGCGGCGGCGCTGAAGTGGCCCTTCACCCATTCGATGATCCCGATAATTACCTCAGCCCGATATACAGCCGGCATGATTGCCGAATCCTGTACGGCCCCCGCCGGCATTGGCGAACAAACACGCACACGACGAATACCTGCTGGGTGGAAACCGCCACATTGAGGCGGAACTGGGAGCTTTTCGACCGGCTCGCGCGCTATTCGAGCACGCCCTACGGCCTCGAACATCACATCTTCGAGGAATCCACCATCAACAAGATCTGGCGCGAGCAGGTTTCGCTGTTCACCCCGCTACCGTCGCTGGCCCTGCACCTTCAATACGCGGCGCAGCAGGACCCCTTCCTGGACTGGCAACGGTGGTGGGAGGCGGCGGCGTACTGAACGCGCCGGGTCAGGGCTTTCGGTCCTCGAACAGCGCGCAGTAACTTCGCTGTCCGGCCGCCTTGAACTGTCGGTAGAGCTTGAACCTGATCTCGCCGTCGGCCAGCCGCGTCAAAAACTGCTCGAGGCCGTCGAAGAGGTCGTCGTACTGCTCTTCGAGCAGCGCAAGGCGCGAGCTGGGACCTTCCGCCCGGTTGGTGTGCATGATGCGCAGCGCCAAAACGGAAAGCCGGTCGACGATCGTGCCGGGCGTTTCGGTGTGCAGCGGTGCGGTGTCGCCGGCATCGAGGCGCTCGAGCAGGCTCACGTCGATGTGCTCGACCGCCGCGTTGCGCCGGGCGTTGAGGTCGTCGATGCAACGCTTCCTGTGGGCTATCTCGCGGTCACTGACACCGGCCCGGCGAACGGCGTCTTCGTGATGCCACAGGGCGAAGTTCAGCGCGTGCACGTGTAGTGTCTTTGCCGAGATTCCTTGCCCCTCAACGGAAATCGCCGGCTCGGCGCAGTGCCACGCCAGCGCCCTGTCATAGAATTGACGCGCGGTCGACAGCAGCCCCGAAGTGGTCGGGTCACCGCCGATGCTCCCGCGCAGCCCACCGCAGAATTCGGAGTAGCTGGTGGCCAGGTGCTCGAAGTAGTCGCGGGGGTCGAGGCCCGGTCGCGGGGCGAAGACGATGTCGACTGCCCCGTTTGGTTGCCCGGAATCGGTTGGCAGCTCGCACTCGTTGACCTCCACCGATACCCGGGGGATGGGCCCTGCGGTCGAATTCGCCCGCACCGCAAGCTGTCTCAACTTGGCCAAGACCTCGCGGTGGCCGCGGTCGCCGGCCGCCGCGACGCGGACATACCGCGGCTGCAGGCCGGAGTCGCCGGCGGGGGGATGCCCCTCGCAACCGCGAAGGGTACGGCCGCCGAGCGCGCCAACGCGCTGCTGGAGCAGTCGAATACCCGGCTCGAGCTGGGCGTGACAGCGCAGGCCCTGCATGCTCGCCGTCATGAGCGGCTCGCCATCTCGCGGACGGCAACATCTTCGAGAGCGCTGAGGGCCGTGTCGACGGTGATGTCCGTCATGGCCGCCGTGTGAACGTGCCGGTGTGGCGCGAACCGGAAGCCCCATCTGTCTGGGTGGGTGGGACCGTAGAGGCCCACGCCCGGAACGCGTGCCAGGTCGGCGGCATGCAGCATGCACGAGTCGATTCCCAGGAACAGGTCGGCTTCGGCGACCATGCCCATCGCGAGGTCCAGCGGCAAGCCGAGGTGCGGGATGACCCGGTCGCGTTCGCGGCCGACGTTGAGCTCTTCGGGTCCCATCCCGACGACCCACACCACAAACTCACGGTGACGCACCAGGAACCGGTCCAACAGATCGATGAAACGGGTGACCGGCCACCGCTTGTTGAGCGACTTGGTGTCGGCGTGCACGGCCAGGACCTTGGTCCCGGCGGGCAGCGCGGCGCGAAGCGCCCGGATCTCCGTTTGCACGGACGCGGGGATGGGCACCAGCCCGGCATAGCTTTCGATCCGCGCGTCGGGATTGAACAGCCGCGCCAATTTGAACGTCACGTCGGCCGCGTGCGGCAGGTCCCTGGGCACCACGATGTCGTAGGCGTCGCTGGTCGGAAAGCCGATGCTGGTCGTGGGCGCCAGTCGCTGCCGAAGCGGACGGACGAAAACGTTCGACGGCACGTCCCACGGCACGGCGTCGATGAACAGGTCGACGTCGCCGATCTCCGTGACCAGGGCGTCGTAATCCAGGACCCGGTTCGACGGCGGTCCCAGCGGCGGCCCGAAGGGAGGCGACCCGGTGATGTCGACGAGCCGCGCACCCAGCTCCCGGAAACACAGGTCGTAGCTCACCTTGGGGCACACCAGTGTCATTGGCGCACTGAACAATTCGGCCAGCGCCCGCAGCGTCGGCAAAACCAGGACGGAGTCCCCGATAAGGGTGGAGAAATAGACCGTGGGCCTACGCGCCTGCAGCAGATGCGTTAGCAGGCCACGCTCAACCGTTACCGAGTGACCGCCCTGCAGCACCGTGAGTTCGCTCAACCCGACCATCCTTTGCCGAGCTTAAACCCGCGTCGGGCATGGTGAGTGCACGAATTCGTGAAGAAAGCCGCGTCCCTACTGCCCGCGTTCGGCGAGCTCGTCCATCGCCGCCAGCACCTCGTCGACGGTGATGTCGGCCATCGTGGTCCTATCGACGTGCCGGTGGGGCCCGAACCGGAACCCCCACGTGTCGGGCCGCGTCGGGCCGAAGAGGCCCACTCCCGGAACGCGCGCCAGATCGGCGGCATGCAGCATGCAGGAATCGATCCCGACGAAGAGGTCCGCCGCGGCGACCATGCCCATGGCCAGGTCGAGCGGCAGGCCGAGGTGGGCGAAGATCCGGTCGCGCTCGCGCCCGACGTTGAGCTCCTCGTGCCCCATGCCGACGATCCATGCCACGAAGTCGTGGTGGCGCGACAGGAACCGATCCAACAGGTCGATGAATCTGGTGGCGGGCCAGCGCTTGTCCGGCCAGTTGGTGTCGGCGTGCACGACCAGCACCTTGGCGCCCGGGGGCAGGGTGGCGCGCATCGACCGCGCCTCCTCCTGGACGGGCGGTGGTATGGGCACCGGCTGGGCGTAGGACTCGATGCGCAGCGAGGGATCGAACAGCCGGGCCAACTTGAACATCAGGTCGGCCGCGTGGCATTCCTCTTTGCCGATCACGACGTCGTAGCCGTAGTCGGCGACGAAGCCGATGCTCTTCTTGGGCGTTATCCGCTGCACCAGCGGACCAATGATGGTGTTCGACAGCGCACTCCACGTCAGCGTGTCGATGAATACGTCGACGTCACCGATCTGTCCGGCCAGGGCGTCGAAATCGAACGGACGCCGCGACGGCGAAGGCGGGCCGGCGGATGCCGTGAACGGCAGTCCCGCGGTGTCGACGTGTCGGGAGCTGACCTCCCGAAAGCACAAGTCGAAGGCGACCTTGGGACAGATCATCGTGATGGGGGCGGTGAACATACCGGCCAGCGCGCGCACGGCCGGCAACGTCAGCACCGAGTCCCCGATGTTCGAGACGAAACACAGCGCGGGCCTTGCCGCGTGCAACAGATCCGTCAGCGGCTCCGGCTCTGCGCGCACCGAATCGCGTCCTGGAGAACCGACATCTCGCTCGAAATCGCCCATGCTCCCGGCAGAGTCTAGACGCCGGGAGGGGCGTTGTCCCCCAATCCGAGTGGGCTGCGGCTCAGATCAAGCCGACCGTGTTCTGCAGCGAACCGGCGAGCTCGGTGAGGGTGGCGAAGAGCTGCGCCTGCTGCGCCCGCAACGCCGCCGAGGCGCCGGCCTGCGCGTTGTGCAGCGCCTCGTTGATGCGTTGCTGCACGGTGTGGGAGCCGAGGCGCAGCAGGCCGTCCTCGATATCCAAGCCGACGATGCACCGCTGCCCGTTGATGGTCACCTCGACCGTCTCGGTTTCGTCTGTGGCCGTGAAGGATTCGGTGTGCGTCCGGCGCATCTGGGACTCGAGGGCCGAACTGAATTGGTGCAACTGCTCGAGCGCCTGCGCCACCTGCGGGTGCGCGTCGGGGCTCATGCGAAGAGTGCTCATGAGGAAGGTCCTTAACCTCGGCTGAGTCTTGCGCGTGGGCCGACCGCGCTTGGTCCACGACCGGCTCGAGTCTAAGGCGCCCAGGCCGATCGCGCGCGTCGAGCGGAGTCGCCCCGGCGGGGCTCAGGACGCCGTTCTGCCGGCTCCGGGCAGGGTCTGTTCGTAGCGGCTTTCCTCCGGCGCGCTGACGGGCCGGATCGGCAGTTGCCGGTGTCTGGGGGTGCTGAGGACGTTGTGCCGCAACGTCACCCGCTCGACCCCGGCGTGCCGGCCGAGGTAGCTCGTCGCGTGCGGCCACGCCACCTTGGCCTCCGGCCCGAGCTGCGCTCCGACCAGCTCGGCGAATTCCCGGAAGTGCGGGCCCAAGGTGACGGTGCCACCGGCGGCCACGGCCCGCAGGACGAACTGGGTGAACACCCGGGCGTCGCCCAGGTTGACGCTCGTGTCGACGTCGTCGAACGGTAGATAGACCGGGTAGTGGCTCGCCGTCTCACCGACCAGCACGCCCGCCGACCCGATGGGCAGCTGACAGTGCCGATCGGAGACCAGGGTCTGACCCTGCAACGCGGCCCGCTGGCCACCGGACACCCGCTGGAACCCGCGGCGCTTTCCCGGCTTGTCTTTTGTGGTGAGCAAAACGGTGGATTGGGGCGTCGTCCCCGCCCCGACGCGGACCCTGACGATGGTGTGATCGGCCGGCGCCGCCCACCACACGTCCGGGCCGCCGGGCGCGGTGTATGCGGTGGTGAAGCTGTTGCGCCCCTTGATCGTCGACCATCTCTCCCGTTCGAAGCCGATGTCCGTGGCGCGGTCGTAGTCGTCGAAGCTGCGCCCGCACACCGCGTCGACCCCGTGCCTGGCCAGTTCGTCGGCGATCCTGGTCGTCGACGCCACCAGGTAACGGACCAGGCCCGCCACCCCGGCGTCGCGCCGCCCGGCCGACTTGCGGGCGCGCCGCGGATCGGCGCGGATGATGATCCACGTCCGGCGATGCGCCGGCGCCGGGTCCGAGCCGACCAGCTGCTCGTACATGCCCACCACGTCCGCCGCGGCCGTCTTGGCGACGCGATAGCCCGCCGAGACGACGTCGGCCTCCAGGTCGGGACAGTGCACGCACAGCAGCTGCTCGAGCAACCGGGTGTCCACCACATCGTCGGTGTTCGCCTTCCCGTCGACGATGACGGTTGGGGTGAACGGACGCGGGACGAGCTCGATGACGGCGACCAGGACCTTGCCCTTCCACCGCACGGCGACGTGGTCACCCGGCTGCACGGTGGCTCCCACGACGGGCTCCGACGGCGTATCCAGCGGCCGCCGGCGGCGCACCAGCCAGGCGAAGAACGCGGCCACCCAGCCGAGTAACCGTCGACCACGGAAGGTGACCAGCGCCAGCAGCACCGCGACGCCCACGATGGTGGGGCCCGCCCACGGGTAGCGCGTCTTCAGGAACAGCAGGATGCACGGCGGGGCCAGCACCCCCAAGAACAGCGCGTACACGGTGCTGAACCGGAGCCCCAGTGATCGCATCGTCGTCACCGCCGCCGCAGCGCTCGGCCGGCCAGCGCGGCCAATCCCAGCGCCAGGGTCAGCCCGATGATTCCCAGCGCCACGGCCGTGATGGGCCCGTGATCGGGCGGCGGCACCGGCACCGGGGGCGCGATCCGCTGCACCGACGGGGCGTTCCCGGGTCCCGCCGGGAGGTCCCACGTCAGCGCCGCGACGGCATCGACGACGCCCGCGCCCACCGCGTCGTCGACGCCGCCGCCGGGGTGTCGCGCGGTGGCCGTGATCCGATTGATGATCTGAGCCGGAGGCAGGTCGGGAAACTTCTGCCGGAGCAGGGCCGCCACGCCGGAGACGTACGCCGCGGCGAACGAGGTTCCGGCGATGGGGACGGGACCGTCCTTGCCTGGCAACGCATCCACCGGCTCGCCGTTGCCGCCGAGCGCGACGATGTCCTCCGCGGGTGCCGCCGCGCCCACCCAGGGTCCATTCATCGAGAACGGGCTCGGCGCCCCGTTCTGGCCGACGCCGCCGACGGCCAGCACCAGCGGCGCGTACCACGCCGGCGTGACGATGGTCTGCACCTGCTCCCAGCCGCGGGGGTCGTTCGGCCGGGACGCGTCGGGCGGGGGGTTCTGCGAGCAATCGCCGCCGGTGTTGCCGGCCGCGACGATGACGACGGCGCCCTTGACATTGACCGCGTAGTTGAGCGCGGCGCCCAGGGATGACTCGTCCACCGGTTTGCGCACCTTGAAGCAGGCCGCCTCGCTGATGTTGATCACGCCGGCACCCATGTTGGCCGCGTGCACCACGGCGCGGGCGAGGCTGCGGACGGACCCGGCCGCCGGTGAGGCGTTCGGGTCGTTCTGGTTGTTCTGGTTGTCCTTGGCCTCGAAGGCCTCCGACGTCTGGCGCACCGAGATCAGCCGCGCGTCGGGCGCGACACCGACGAACCCGTCGGTGAGCGAGGGCCGGCCGGCGATGATGGACGCGGTGAGCGTGCCGTGGGCGTCGCAGTCGGAGAGGCCGTTGCCGTCGGGGACGACGAAATCGCCGCCCGGCTCCGCCGGGACCCGGGGTGAGGCGTCCACGCCGGTGTCGATCACCGCCACCGTCACCCCGGCGCCGGTCGCGAATCGCTGCGCCTGCCCGACGCCCAGGTAGGCGTTGGCCCACGGGGCATCGTGAAAGTTGGTGCCCGGCAACGTCAATGGCGCACGGCAGACGCGGCGCTGTTCCAGGGGCTGGTCGGGTCCGGTCGTGTCCGGCGGCACCGCGGCCGGGTCTATCGACGGTGGGGCGACCGCGGCGGCGGGCGGCGCGGTGAGCAATACGAACATGAGCGCCACCGTGATCGGGAAGATACGGTGCACCTCCGGACACTCCAATCGCTTCGCCACGGCGGCCGCACTGGCTCGCCGCGGGCCTGCGAGCATCCTAAGCTTTCCGGGCCGCGTCCCGAACGCTTTTTAGGAGGCGATCACCAGACTATGGCGGCCATATCGCGGTTGTCCGAACACACGCTGCGCACCGCGGCCTCGATGTCGGGGGCGGTGATGATCTGCAGATCCTCGACCGTCACCGGCTGGCCCGCGCGCTTCTGCCCGACCACGCGGGTATCCCGGAAACCCTCCGCACGCTCAATGACGTTGCGGGCGAACCGGCCGTTCTGCATGGCATCGATGCCGTTGCGCCCGCCCGGAGTCGTGTAGTTACGGATCGTGGTGGCCGCGTCCAGGAACGTGGCCCGCGCCGCGTCGTCGAGCTTGCTGGCGCGGGGCGCGGCGTAGCGGTGCCCGATCTCGACGATCTCCGCGGGCGAATACGATTCGAACCGCAGCTTGCGGTTGAACCGCCCGGCCAAACCCGGGTTCACGGTGAGGAATTCGTCCACCTGGTCCTCGTAACCCGCGCCGATGAAACAGAAGTCGAAGCGGTGCGCTTCCAGCGCCACCAGCAACTGGTTGACGGCCTCCATGCCGATCATGTCGGGTGTCCCGTCCTGGTGCCGCTCGATCAGCGAGTAGAACTCGTCCATGAAAATGATTCGGCCCAGCGACTTTTCGATCAACTCGTTGGTCTTGGGGCCCGACTCACCGATGTAGTGCCCGCAGAAGTCCGAGCGGCGAACCTCGCGAATTTCGGGGTGGCGCACGATGCCCATTCCGGCGTAGATCTTGCCCAGCGCCTCGGCGGTGGTCGTCTTGCCGGTTCCGGGCGGTCCGACCAGCAACATGTGGTTGGTCTGCCCCTCCACCGGCAGGCCGTGCTCGAGGCGCATCATGCGCACTTCGAGCTGGTCCTCGAGCGCCGACACCGCCTGCTTGACCGCCGCCAGACCGACCTGCTTGGCCAGCAGGGCGCGGCCCTCGGCGAGCAGCTCGGCCCGCCGCTCGGCGGTGGCGTCGTCGTCGAGCTCGTCTCGGCTCTTGGCCGTCGACACGTCCCAGCGGTCGGTGCGGCTGGCGATCGTCTCCTCGTCGGTCACCACCAGGTGCAGGTTCGGGTCGGCCAACGCCTCCTTGGCCGCCTCGGTGAGGACCCCGCTGCTGGTCGCCGATTTGGCGTACGTCCGCGGCATGGTGCACCGTCAGCTGCGCGAGGAGGACAAGGCCCAGGTCTGGTTGTCGAAGGCGACCATCAACGGGGTCCTCACCGAGGCGGCCAAGGAGGCGTTGGCCGACCCGAACCTGCACCTGGTGGTCATCC
>NZ_LZIZ01000191.1:0-2241 GCF_001666915.1 Mycobacterium sp. E3339
GATCGCCCGGCTGCAAAAGCGCCTCGGCACCACGACGGTCTACGTCACCCATGACCAGACCGAGGCCATGACGCTGGGCGACCGGGTGGTGGTCATGCACGGTGGCGTTGCGCAGCAGATCGGCGCGCCGGACGAGCTTTACGAGCACCCGGCCAACCTGTTCGTCGCGGGCTTCATCGGCTCGCCGGCCATGAATTTCTTCCCGGCCACGTTGACGCCCGTCGGGCTGACGCTGCCCTTTGGGGAGGTGATGCTGGCCCCGGAAGTTCAGGCGGCAATCGCGAGGCACCCGGCCCCGGAGGACGTCATCGTCGGGGTGCGGCCCGAACATCTCCAGGACGCCGCACTGATCGACGGCTACCAGCGCATCAGGGCGCTCGTGTTCGAGGTGAAGGTCGACTTGGTCGAGTCGCTGGGTGCCGACAAGTTCGTCTACTTCTCCACCTCCGGTTGGGCCGCGCAATCCGCTCAGCTCGACGAGCTGGCCGCCGAGGCCGACGCGCACCAAAACCAGTTTGTGGCAAGGGTTTCCGCGGAATCCAAAGCGGCGATGGGGCAGTCGATCGAGTTGGCATTCGACACCACGAAGCTGGCAGTCTTCGACGCGCGCTCCGGCGTGAACCTGACCAACGCCGGGGAGCCGTGAGCCCCGTCCTGGATCGGGTGCGCGCCCACCTGCACCGCCACTTCGCCGACGCGGAGCCCGATTCGGCGAGCGTGACGTTCCTGGGCACCGAACCGATCGAGGTGTTGCGCTTCCGCGGCAGCGACGGGGTGGTGCGTTACGTGTCGCTGGGCTGTTCGCGCTATCCGATGACCGACCCGACGCAGATCGTCGATGACCAGACGCGCGGCCCGCGCGCCGAAGTCGTGCTCAGCCTGCGCGATCCGGGACCGGTCACCGGCGTCGCCCGCAGCCTCGCGGTCCTGGCCGCGACCCCGGCGGTCGAGGGCCTGGTGTTGACCGCCGACGCGTTGGTCGATCTCGGCTCACCGCTGTGGGCGGGGTCCGCGGGGCCGGTGCCGTTCACCGCGGTGTTGTTGGGGCCCAGCGACATCGACGACCTGCCGCTGGAACCGCCCCGCGATCCGGTGCAATTCCTCTCGGCGACCCCGATCACCGCGACGGAAGCGGCCTGGGTGCGGTTGAAGGGCGCCGAGGCCATGCGCCAGGCGTGGCAGAACGACGGGGTGGACGTGTTGAACCCGAATCGCCCCGCCGCACAACCGCGTTGAGCTCTTCCGCGAGCAGACGCAGACTCGCATGAAACATCACGAAAGCGTGCGATTTCGCGTCTGCTCGCGAGAGAAAGCCTAGAGCCAGTTGTTGCGCCGGAATTGGAAGTACAGGGCCAGGCAGGCCAGCGTCATCGCGGCCATGATCCCCGGGTAACCCCAGGTCCAGTTCAACTCGGGCATGAAGTGGAAGTTCATCCCGTAGATGGCGGCGACCATGGTGGGCACCGCCAAAATACCGGCCCAGGCGGCCATCTTGCGCATGTCGTTGTTCTGCTGCATTCCGACGCGGGCCAGCGCCGCCTGGATCAGCGAGTTGAGCATGTCGTCGTAGCTGGTGATCTGGTCCGCGGCCTGGGATTGGTGGTCGGAGACGTCGCGCAGGTAGCGCCGCACCTCCTTGGAGATGAGGTCCTTGTTCTCCACCTGAATCCGATGGAACGCCACGGACAGCGGGCTGACGCACCGGCGCAGCTCGACGACCTCACGCTTGAGCAGATAGATCGGCTCGACGTCGATCTTGCTGCCCGGCGCGAACGCCACCTCCTCGATGCTGTCGATGTCGGACTCGATCAGGCTGCTCACCTCGAGGTAGTGGTCCACCACGTCGTCGGCGATCGCGTGCATCACCGCGAACGGGCCCAGCCGCAGCTGCTCGGGATCGGCGTCCATCCGCTTGCGCACCTCGGACAGGCCGCCGTGCTCGCCGTGGCGCACGGTGATCACGAAGTCCTTCCCGACGAAGACCATGATCTCGCCGGTCTCCACGATCTGGCGGGCCTTGACCACCGATTCGTGCGGGACATAGGTGACCGTCTTGAGGACAAAGAACACCGTCTCGTCGTAGCGCTCCAGCTTGGGGCGCTGGTGTGCGCACACGGCGTCTTCCACCGCCAGCGGGTGCATCCCGAAAAGGTCCGCGACTTCCTGCATCTCAGCTTGGTCGGGTTCGCGCAACCCGACCCACACGAACGCGTCCTGGCCGAGCGCCTCCATCTCGCGCAC
>NZ_LZIZ01000192.1:0-11656 GCF_001666915.1 Mycobacterium sp. E3339
CGCCCGGCGACCGGGCCCGCGGGGATGTGCGGGTCGGTTGGCCCGGATCGCTAAAGTCGGGCGGATAGACACCACCTCGGCCGCCCCGGCGGCATCCCCGCGCCGGCGGTTCGCGAGCCTGCTTCGGGCCGCGGCGCCCGCGCTGCTGGTCGCGAGCGTGGCCGCCCGGTTCGCCTGGACGTTTCTGGCGCCGCACGGCGCGAACTTCGTCGACCTGCACGTCTACCTCGGCGGTGCCGCCGCACTCGACCACCCCGGCACGCTTTACAGCTACGTGTACGCGGATCAGACGCCCGACTTCCCGCTGCCATTCACTTACCCGCCCTTCGCGGCGGTCGTGTTCTACCCGCTGACCCGGCTGCCGTTCGGCCTGGTCGCCTTCGCGTGGCAGATCGCGACGATGGCCGCGCTGTACGGTGCGATCCGGATCAGCCAGCGCTTGATCGGCGATGCGGGCGGCGCCGAGGGCCGCCGCCTGGCCATGCTGTGGACCGCCGTCACCATCTGGATCGAGCCGCTGCGCAGCACGTTCGACTACGGGCAGGTCAACGTGTTGCTGATGCTGGCCGTGCTGTGGGCGGTATGGACTTCGAGGTGGTGGTTGTCCGGTCTACTCGTCGGCGTGGCGGCCGGAATCAAGCTGACCCCAGCGATCGCGGGCGTCTACCTGGTCGGCGCGCGGCGATGGGCCGCGGCCGCGTTCTCCGTCGCCGTCTTCGCGGCGACCATCGGCGTGTCGGCCCTGGTGGTCGGCGACCAGACCCGCTACTACTTCACCCGGTTGCTGGGCGACGCGCACCGGGTGGGGCCGATCGCCACCTCGTTCAACCAGTCCTGGCGTGGCGGCATCTCCCGGATCCTGGGCCACGACGCGGGCTTTGGCCCGCCCGTGCTGATCGCCATCGGCGCCACCGCGGTGGTCGCCGTCCTGGCCTGGCGGGCGCTGGATCCGTCCGACCGGCTGGGCAGGCTGCTGGTGGTCGAGATGTTCGGGCTGCTGCTGTCCCCGATTTCCTGGACGCACCACTGGGTTTGGTTGGTGCCGTTGATGATCTGGGCGATTCACGGGCCTGCGCGCGAGCGCCCCGGCGCGCGGGTCGTGGGCTGGGGCTGGCTGGCGCTGACCATCGTCGGTGTGCCGTGGTTACTGAGCTTTGCGCAACCGACGATCTGGCAGATCAGCCGCCCGTGGTACCTGGCGTGGGCGGGCCTGGTCTACATCGTGGCGGCGGTGGCGACCCCGGTGTGGGTCGCCGCCGGCGGCAGGCGGTCCGCCCCGACGGACTAACCCCCGACGATCTCGTCGATGTCGTGTGCCATCGCGACGTCGTTCTCGGTGATGCCACCCGCGGAATGCGTCACCAAGGCGAAAGTGACTGTCCGCCACCGGATGTCGATGTCGGGGTGATGGTCCTTGCTTTCCGCGTGCTCGGCCACCCGGCGCACCGCGTCGATGCCCGCGAGAAAGCTGTCGAACTTGATCGACCGGCGCAGCGCACCGTCGATGCGCTCCCACCCGTCGAGATCGGACAGTGCGGCGTCCACCTGCTCGTCCGTCAACACGGTCATATCGCTGCGTCCTCTCCGTTGTGCCTGCACTCGACGGTAGGCCGTGCGCGCCAACGACGCGGCGCGCCCCGCATCCGGCGCGCGTGACTACGGTCGCATTCGGCAACAATTAACCATGTGTTCCAGCGCTATTGGCCGGCCCCGTGCTTTCGAATCGCTGAGCGCGATTTCAGCCGCTGCCGACAGCACCGACCAATGGCAATTGGCGGTTCTTTCGGCCGCACCCGAGATGGATCAACTCGGCTTTCCACCGCAATTGGACAGACCGTCGCCTTTGTGGTCGAGGGATGTCGAATAAGCACGACGAACTCGGCACGGACAAAGGCGTCCCGGCATTTCGGAGCGCTCGGCCGGAATGGCTGCCCATTTGCCCGGGCCCGGCGCCCCGGTCCGGGTCACCGAATTAGACTGCCATGACCGCCCGGGTGCGACCCGAAACGCGACGCCGCGAGTCGCTCCTGGCGCGCTCAATCGACAATGGCTCGCTTTTGCTCTGGACCGGAACGCGGTTAAGCGGACTTCTTGACCGCGCGATCGAATGTCAGCTGGTTCTTTTGCATCCCTTTGACCAGTGGAGACCAGCCGGCAAAACCGATGATCGCCGAATTCACCAAGTTGAAGGGAAATTTCATCGGCCGCACGATGTCGAGGAATAAGACCACGCGGGTTTCCTCGGTGTCGTTCCACACCTCGTGCTCGTACGTGTCGTCGAACATGATCGCGACGCCCTCTTCGAATTTGGCGATCTCGTCGTGCACCCGGATGGCGCAGTCGCCGTGGCTGGGGACGAGGAGGGGCAGGTGGTAGCGCATGACGCCGCGGTAGGGCCCCTTGTGCGGGGGTATCCGCTTGCCGGGCGAAAGGATGGAGAAGAACGCGGTCTTCATTCCCGGAATGTCCTCGAGCAGGGCCGTGGTTTCCGGGCACTCCGCACACTGCTTCTCGAAACGCCGGCCATAGATGTAGAGGAAGTGGCTCAGCCATTTGTCGTCGTCCGTGAGGGTCCGTATCGCCTCGACGATGTCTTGGTGATTCGGGATCGTTTCGGTGTGGGACAACAAAGCTTCCAGCTCGGACCGAATTTCGGGGTAGGCCGCCGTGAGGGTGTCGTGCCATTCGAATTGGCGCGGGTCGATGAACGGGGTCGTCTCGACCAGAGAAAACCGTCGGGGGACGGATAGGTCGACGACCTTTATGGCGACTTGGGCGACGCCCAACACAAGGTATTTCAACGCCAAAAGGCCAATTTCTCGGCCGCGATCCACCAGCCGTTGGTGGACCGGCTTAGCCACTCTGCCGATGGTTACCTCGGATGCATCTGTCGCAGTCACGGGAAAGGCTCCTTGATGGGGTTCGGGCGCACGCGTAAGGAGGGTCACGACGCGGCACCCAGAAAAATGAAACACCGCGGCAGTTGGGGTCTGCCGCCGCCCTAGCAAGGTCGCATGCATCCTTGCCAAATTGCCCGATGGAGTGACGTGTCGCTACCTTGTTGGATTCGTGTCGAAAGCGTATGCGGCTTCGCAAGCGCGCGGGCCGAATTCGGAAAAATCAAGCGGGCGGGTTCGGGGCGCCCGCCCCGCCGACTCACCACCTTCGGCCCGCACCCACCCGCCGTATACCGTCTGGCCATGCCGACCCAGATCGTCGTCGCCGGCGCGATCATCCGCCGGGCCACGGTCCTGGTGGCCCAACGCGCCCGGCCGCCCGAGCTGGCCGGCCGCTGGGAGTTGCCCGGCGGCAAGGTGGCGCCCGGTGAGACCGAGCGCGACGCGCTGACCCGGGAGTTGGCCGAGGAGCTGGGGCTGTCGGTCAACGACGTCGCGGTGGGGGACCGGCTGGGCGATGACATCGCGCTGGACCGCATGACGCTGCGCGCGTACCGCGTGCGGCTGCTCGGTGGCGAGCCGCACGCGCACGACCACCGGGCCGTGCGCTGGGTGACGGCGGCCGAGCTGCCGGACGTCGACTGGGTCCCCGCCGACCGGACCTGGGTCGCTGACCTGGTGCGCGCGCTGGCCGAACCCGCCTCATAACAAGCCCACAGCCTTTCCGCAGCTGACATCCAGCGCCGCAGAAGGTGGCCAGGGTGAACTTTAGGTATAACCCCAACGTGAACTTGTAATAACCACTTGACCCTGAAGTGCCCGCCGGAAGTGGTCGGGTGATGACGGCGCCGGGCGCCGCTGGGTCCGTAAAACCGATGCTGACCAAACGACTTTTCGTTAAGAGGCCACGCGCGAAGGCGATAGGCCCGTCCGCCGCGCCCGATGCCGGTGTCCGATCGAGCGGGCATTGCCCGCGGGCCGACGACTCTTCGGCTGGATGCACCTGGATCCAAGCAACGGTCCCGACGCGTGGCGCCACGAAGTAGAAGGGATAGCTGTTGACTGTCACACCACACGTTGGTGGCGCGCTCGAGGAGTTGCTGGAGCGCAGCGGGCGGTTCTTCACGCCCGGCGAGTTCTCGCCCGACCTGCGCACGGTGACGCGCAAGGGCGGCCGCGAGGCCGACGTGTTCTACCGCGACAGGTGGAGTCACGACAAGGTGGTGCGCTCCACCCACGGGGTCAACTGCACCGGTTCCTGCTCCTGGAAGATCTACGTCAAGGACGGGATCATCACCTGGGAGACCCAGCAGACCGACTATCCCTCGGTCGGCCCGGACCGGCCGGAATACGAGCCGCGTGGGTGCCCCCGTGGGGCGTCGTTCTCCTGGTACAGCTACTCGCCCACCCGGGTGCGCTATCCGTACGCCCGCGGCGTGCTGGTCGAGATGTACCGGGAGGCCAAGGCCCGCCTCGGCGATCCGGTGTTGGCGTGGGCCGACATTCAGGCCGACCCCGAGCGCCGGCGGCGCTATCAGCGGGCTCGGGGCAAGGGCGGGTTGGTCCGGGTCACCTGGGCGGAGGCCACCGAGCTGATCGCCGCCGCGCACGTCCACACCATCAAGACCTATGGCCCCGACCGGGTCGCCGGCTTTTCGCCCATCCCGGCGATGTCCATGGTGTCCTACGCCGCCGGGTCGCGGTTCTTCGAGCTGATCGGCGCGCCGATGACGTCCTTCTACGACTGGTACGCCGACCTGCCGGTGGCCTCGCCGCAGGTGTTCGGCGATCAGACCGATGTGCCCGAGTCCGGCGACTGGTGGGACGCGGCGTACTTGATGATGTGGGGCTCCAACGTGCCCATCACGCGGACGCCGGACGCGCACTGGATGGCCGAGGCGCGCTACCGCGGCACCAAGGTGGTGACCGTCAGCCCCGACTACGCCGACAACACCAAGTTCGCCGACGAGTGGATGCCGTGCGCGGCCGGCACCGACGGCGCGCTGGCCATGGCGATGGGGCACGTCATCCTCTCGGAATGCTATGTGCAAAAGGAGGTTCCGTTCTTCGCCGACTTCGCGCGCCGCTACACCGACCTGCCGTTCCTGATCAAACTGGAAGAGCGCGGCGAGATGCTGGTGCCGGGGAAGAACCTCACTGCGGCCGACCTGGGCGAGGCCTTCAAGAGCTCCGAGAATGCGGCGCTCAAACCCGCGGTGTGGGACGAGGCGACGAATTCGGTTGCGGTGCCACATGGTTCGCTGGGTTTCCGGTACGGCGAGGACGGCGTCGGAAAGTGGAACCTGGACCTCGGCGAGCTGAAGCCGGCGCTCAGCGTCCTCCGGTCGGACGACACCGCGCTCGTGCACCTGGCCAGCTTCGACACGATCAACGGCGAAGGCGCCACCGTCGCGCGGGGCGTTCCGGTGCGCCGCGTCGGCAAGCACCGGGTGTGCACCGTTTTCGACCTGATGCTCGCCCAATACGGGGTCGCCCGGCCGGGACTGCCCGGCGAATGGCCCACGGGTTACGACGACCCGACCCAGCAGAACACCCCCGCGTGGCAGGAGACCATCACCGGCGTGTCCGCGGCGCAGGCCATCCGCGTGGCCAGGGAATTCGCCCGCAGCGCAGAGGAATCCGGGGGCCGGTCCATGATCATCATGGGCAGCGGCATCTGCCAGTGGTTCCACGGCGACGCCATCTACCGAGCGGTGCTCGCGCTGCTGATGCTGACCGGCTCGATGGGGCGCAACGGCGGCGGCTGGGCACACTACGTCGGCCAGGAAAAGGTGCGTCCGCTCACCGGTTTTCAGACGATGGCGATGGCCACCGACTGGGTGCGTCCGCCGCGGCAGGTGCCGGGCGCCTCCTACTGGTACGCGCACACCGACCAGTGGCGTTACGACGGCTACGGGGCGGACAAGCTGGCCAGCCCCTTGGGGCGCGGCAGGTTCGCGGGCAAGCACACCATGGATCTGCTGGCCTCGGCCACGGCGATGGGCTGGAGCCCGTTCTATCCGCAGTTCGACCGGTCCAGCCTGGACGTCGCCGACGACGCCCGCGCCGCCGGGCGTGACGTCGCCGAGTATGTCGCCGAGCAGCTCCGCGACCGCACGCTCAAGCTGTCCATCACCGATCCCGACAACCCGGTCAACTGGCCGCGGGTGCTTACGGTGTGGCGGGCCAACCTGATCGGCTCGTCGGGCAAGGGCGGCGAATACTTCCTGCGTCACCTGCTCGGCACCGATTCCAATGTGCAGGCCGAGCCGCCGGCCGACGGGATACGGCCCGCCGACGTGGTCTGCGAGGGCGACATCCCCGAGGGCAAGCTCGACCTGATGATGTCGATCGACTTCCGGATGACCTCGACGACGCTGGTCTCCGATGTCGTGCTCCCCGCGGCCACCTGGTACGAGAAGGCCGACATCTCCAGCACCGACATGCACCCGTACGTGCACGCCTTCAGCGCCGCGACCGATCCGCCCTGGGAAACCCGTTCGGACTTCGAGGCTTTCGGCGCCATCGCGCACGCCTTCAGCGCGCAGGCCAAGCGGCACCTGGGCACCCGCAGCGACGTGGTGCTCACCGCGCTGCAGCACGACACCCCGGACGCGATGGCCTATCCCGATGGCGCCGAGGAAGATTGGCTGCACACCGGCGCGACGCCGGTGCCAGGGCGCAGCATGGCCAAACTCACCGTGGTGGAACGCGATTACGGCGCCGTCTATGACAAGTGGCGGGCCCTGGGGCCGCTCGTCGAGACCTTCGGGCTGACCACCAAGGGCATCACCGTGCATCCGTTCCGGGAGGTCGAGGAGCTGGCCGCCAAGTTCGGCGTGATGAATTCCGGTGCGGCGGCCGGGCGTCCGGCGATCACCACGGCCGCGCGGATGGCCGACGTGCTGCTGCTGCTGTCCGGCACCACCAACGGCCGGCTCGCGGTCGAGGGCTTCCGCGAGCTGGAGAAGAGGACGGGTCAACGGCTGGCGCACCTGGCCGAGGGCAGCGAGGAGCGGCGCATCAGCTACGCCGACACCCAGGCGCGTCCGGTGCCGGTGATCACCAGCCCGGAATGGTCGGGCAGTGAAACCGGCGGCCGCCGCTACGCGCCGTTCACCATCAACATCGAGAACCTCAAGCCGTTCCACACGTTGACCGGGCGGATGCATTTCTACCTGGCCCACGACTGGGTGGAGGAGCTGGGCGAACACCTGCCGGTGTTCCGTCCACCGCTGGATATGACGCGGCTGTTCGGCCAGCCCGAGCTCGGCCCCACCGACGACGGGATCGGGCTCACCGTGCGGTATTTGACGCCGCACTCGAAGTGGTCATTCCACTCCACCTACCAGGACAACCTGTACATGCTGTCGCTGTCCCGCGGCGGGCCGACGATGTGGATGAGCCCCGGCGACGCGGCCAAACTCAAAGTGCGCGACAACGATTGGGTCGAGGCCGTCAACGCCAACGGCATCTACGTGTGCCGCGCGATCGTCAGCCACCGGATGCCCGACGGAGTGGTGTTCGTCTACCACGTGCAGGAACGCACGGTCGACACGCCGCGCACCGAAACCAACAACAAGCGCGGCGGCAACCACAACGCGCTGACCCGCGTCCGCATCAAGCCCAGCCACCTCGCCGGGGGGTACGGCCAGCACGCGTTCGCCTTCAACTACATGGGGCCCACCGGAAACCAGCGCGACGAGGTCACCGTGGTGCGGCGGCGCAGCCAGGAGGTGACTTACTAGATGAAGGTCATGGCGCAGTTGGCGATGGTGATGAACCTCGACAAGTGCATCGGCTGCCACACCTGCTCGGTCACCTGCAAGCAGGCCTGGACCAACCGCAGCGGCACCGAGTACGTGTGGTTTAACAACGTCGAAACCCGCCCGGGGCAAGGCTATCCGCGCACCTACGAGGATCAGGAGCGGTGGCGGGGCGGCTGGATACGCGACAAGAAGGGACGGCTGCGGCTGCGCGACGGCGGCCGCATCCACAAATTGCTGCGCATCTTCGCCAACCCCCGGTTGCCCATCATCGATGACTACTACGAGCCGTGGACCTACGACTACGAGAACCTGACCACCGCGCCCGCCGGCGACACCTTTCCCACGGCCGCGCCCAAGAGCCTGATCAGCGGCGAGCCGATGAAGGTGTCCTGGGGGCCGAACTGGGACGACAACCTGGCCGGGTCCCCGGAGATCCTGGCCGGCGACCCGATCCTGAAGAAGGTCAGCGACGAGGTCAAGCTCAAGCTCGAAGAGACCTTCATGTTCTACCTGCCCCGCATCTGCGAGCACTGCCTGAACCCGTCGTGCGTGGCGTCGTGCCCGTCGGGCGCCATGTACAAGCGCAGCGAGGACGGCATCGTGCTGGTCGACCAGGACCGCTGCCGCGGCTGGCGGATGTGCGTCTCCGGATGTCCTTACAAGAAGGTCTATTTCAACCACAAGACCGGAAAAGCCGAAAAATGCACCCTGTGCTACCCACGGATGGAGGTCGGGCTGCCGACCATCTGCTCGGAGACCTGCGTGGGGCGGCTGCGGTATCTAGGCCTGGTCCTCTACGACGTCGACCGGGTGCTGGAGGCGGCGTCGGTGGAGAACGAGACGGACCTGTACGAGGCGCAACGCCGAATCCTGTTGGACCCAAGCGATCCCGAGGTGATCGCCGCCGCCCGCGCGGGCGGCATCTCCGACGAGTGGATCGAGGCCGCGCAGCGTTCGCCGGTGCACGCGCTGATCAACACCTACCGGGTGGCGCTTCCGCTGCACCCGGAATACCGCACCATGCCGATGGTTTGGTACATCCCGCCGCTGTCGCCGGTGGTCGACGCGGTGAGCCGCGACGGCCACGACGGCGAGGACCTGGGCAACCTGTTCGGCGCGCTGGACGCGCTGCGCATCCCGATGCAGTACCTGGCCGAGCTGTTCACCGCCGGGGACACCGCCGTGGTCGAGGGCGTGCTGCGGCGGCTGGCGGCCATGCGGTCGTACATGCGCGACATCAACCTGGGGCGTGAAACGCAGCCGCACATCCCGCAATCCGTCGGGATGACCGAGGAGCAGATCTACGAGATGTACCGGCTGCTCGCCATCGCGAAATACGAAGAGCGGTACGTCATTCCGACCGCCTTCAGCCCGCAGGCCCGTGACCTCGAGCAGATGGGTTGCTCGTTGGACGGCGACGGCGGGCCGGGCATGTATTCCTCGGGTGACCCGGTGCCGGTCTCCGTGGAGACGTTCCACGCGCTCAAGCGGCCCGGTGGCGAGCCCACGACCAACGGCGCGCGGCGGGTGAACCTGCTCAACTGGGACGGCGGCCAGGTGCCCGCCGGGATGTTTCCGCAGGGGGAGGGGCAATGAGGCTGCGTCGCGGACGCACCGACACCCTGCGGGACCGACTGATCTGGCAGGCGGCGTCGCTGCTGCTGGCCTACCCGGACGACGAGTTGCCGGCCCGGCTGGACACCGTCGAGGAGCTGCTCGGCCACCTCACCGGGCCGGCGACGGCGCTGCTCGGGCAGACGCTGGCCGCACTGCGCGCGCGCGAACCGATGGCCGCCGCGATGGACTACGTCGCGACCTTCGACATGCGGCGCCGCTGCACGATGTACCTGACGTACTGGACCGCCGGGGATACCCGTAACCGCGGGCGCGAGATGGTGGAGTTCGCCGCCGCATACCGGGAAGCGGGCGTGCGGCCCCCGCGCTCCGAGGCGCCCGACCACCTGCCCGTCGTGCTGGAGTTCGCGGCCACCGTCGACCCCGAGGCCGGGCGGCGGCTGCTGACCGAGCACCGCGTCCCCCTCGACGTGTTGCGGGGCGCCCTCGCCGACGCCGAGTCGCCGTATGAGGCATGCGTGGCGGCGGTGTGCGCGACGCTGCCCGTGGCGACCGACTCCGACGTTCGCCGCGCGGAGCGCCTGGCCCAAGCCGGGCCGCCCGCGGAAGCCGTTGGGCTGCAACCCTTCAACTTGACCGTGCCACCCAGACGTGAAGGAGCGCAAGGTGTTTGACAGCGTGCTGTTCTGGGATATCTCGCCGTACGTCACGTTGTCGGTGTTGATCGTCGGCACCTGGTGGCGCTACCGCTACGACAAGTTCGGCTGGACCTCGCGGTCCTCGCAGATCTACGAGTCGCGGCTGCTGCGGGTGGCCAGCCCGATGTTCCATTTCGGCATCCTGGCGGTGTTCGCCGGGCACGTGATGGGCCTGCTGATCCCCCCGCGGGTGACGCAAATGCTCAAACTGAGCGACCACCTCTACCATCTGCAGGCCGTCATTGCCGGGTCGTTGGCCGGCTTCGCGACCCTGGCCGGCATCGGCCTGCTGATCTACCGGCGGTTCACCCGCCCCGCGGTGTCGCTGGCCACCACCCGCAACGACAAGATCATGTACACCGTGCTGGTGCTGGCCATCGTGGTGGGCCTGTACTGCGACCTGATCGGCACCGGGCCGCACGGCGGCGAGTTCCACTATCGCTACACGGTCGGCATGTGGTTCCGCCGGATCTGGCTCCTGCAGCCGCACGGCGAGGTGATGATCAACGCGCCGCTGGACTACCAATTGCACGCCCTGATCGGCATGGTGTTGTTCACGCTGTTGCCGTTCACCCGGTTGGTGCACATCTTCAGCGCGCCGATCGCCTACCTGTTCCGGCCCTACATCGTCTACCGCAGCCGCGAGGAGGCGGCCAAGGGCGAGTTGGTCGGCACCGCGCCCCGCCGCCGGGGCTGGTAGCGCCCGGGTGCATCCAGGGCTTTCGGTGCGCGGTAAGGGTGGCGAAACGCCGCGACGGGCCGCCCCGGACGCACACCGTTCGGCGGGCGGGCCGCACCTGCCGGTTCGCCTTTGACGGCCCCGCGCTGCCACAATCACCGACGTGCCATTCCGTAACGTCGCCATCGTCGCCCACGTCGACCACGGCAAGACCACCCTGGTGGACGCGATGCTGCGGCAGTCCGGGGCGCTGCACCACCGCGGCGACGACACCCAGGAACGCATCATGGACAGCGGTGACCTGGAGAAGGAAAAGGGCATCACAATCCTGGCCAAGAACACCGCGGTGCACCGCGTCAACCCGGATGGGACCGTCACGGTCATCAACGTGATCGACACCCCCGGGCACGCCGACTTCGGCGGCGAGGTGGAGCGCGGCCTGTCCATGGTGGACGGTGTGCTGCTGCTGGTCGACGCGTCCGAGGGGCCGCTGCCGCAGACGCGGTTCGTGCTGCGCAAGGCGCTGACCGCGCACCTTCCGGTGATCCTCGTCGTCAACAAGACCGACCGGCCCGACGCCCGCATCGCCGAGGTCGTCGACGCCAGCCACGACCTGCTGCTCGACGTCGCGTCCGACCTCGACGACGAGGCCGCCAAGGCCGCCGAACACGCGCTGGGCCTGCCCACGCTGTACGCGTCCGGGCGCGCGGGCATCGCGAGCACTGAGCAGCCCGCCGACGGCGAGGTGCCCGCCGGCGACAACCTGGACCCGCTGTTCGACGTGCTGATGGAGCACATCCCGCCGCCGTCGGGGGACCCCGAGGCCCCGCTGCAGGCGCTGGTGACCAACCTCGACGCGTCGGCCTTCCTCGGCCGGCTCGCCCTGATCCGCATCTACAACGGCAAGCTGCGCAAGGGCCAGCAGGTCGCCTGGATGCGGGAGGTCGACGGCCTGCCCGTGATCACCAGCGCCAAGATCACCGAGCTGCTCGCGACCGAAGGCGTCGAGCGCAGCCCCACCGACGAGGCGATCGCCGG
>NZ_LZIZ01000193.1:0-3726 GCF_001666915.1 Mycobacterium sp. E3339
CCCAGCGAAAGCGTCGCGAAGGCCGCGGACCTCGCGGAAAACTTCGCCAGCCTGAGGCGTTATGCCTGATCAGCGCTGGCGGCTGAGTCGGGGATCGGCCCCGCCGATCGAGTCTCGCAGATCGCCAACGGACCCCGGGTCGTGGCGGTATCGTTTCTGGCGTCGAAAACTTCATGGGGAAGGGCGAAGTGAGCGAAGTTAACAAACCGTGCCAACTATGTGGATCGAATGGTCCGCACGAAATTGTTCCCGTTCGGGAGATGTATTTCGGGACCCGAGAAGTATTCGATTACTTCGTCTGCGCCGAGTGCGGCACATTGCAGATCGCGAAAGTGCTTGAGGGTGAAGAACTCATGCGCTTTTACCCCTCGGACTATTACTCCTACAAAGTCGCGCCGCAGCCCAAGCTGTTCCAATGGCTGACCGCGCAGGAGGACCGCCATGACCTGCACGCCGGCGGTCGCCTGGTCGGTACGCTCGTCTCGGCGCTGCCGCCCGGGCTGCGTAGCCTGATCGGAACGCACGACGCCAGCGGCGACGTCGTCAAAATGCTTGGCGAGCTAGGGGTTTCGCTCGACGCGCGGGTTCTGGACGTGGGGTGTGGTGGCGGCGCGCTGCTCGACCGGTTGGCCAGGGCCGGATTCACGAACCTGTCCGGCGCCGACCCGTTCATCGAGGCCGACGGCAAGACGGCCCTCGGGGTTCCCCTGGCGAAGCGGGACCTTGACGAGATGACCGGTGAGTTCGACGTCATCATGTTCAACCATTCGCTCGAACACGTCCCGGACCTGACCGCCACGTTGAAGGCGGCGCACGAGAGGCTGGCCCCCACGGGCTTGTGCCTGGTCCGGCTGCCGACCACCTCGTCCGAAGTCTGGGACACCTACCGGGCCAACTGGATGAACATCGATGCGCCCAAGCACATTTGCATACCGTCCCGCAAGGGTATGGCGGTGGCGGCCGACAGGGCCGGGCTGCGGGTCGAGAAGGCCATCGACGATCAGAGCTCGGGGTCGTTCATCGGAAGCGAGGCGAACCGCCGCGACATCGCGCTGACCGAAATGACCAGCCTTGGGGCCATGGTTCGGATGTTCGGGGTCAGGCAGCTCTTGAACTGGGAGAAGCGCGCGGTGGCGCTGAACCGCCAGGGCCGGGGTGACCAGACCGGGTTCGTCCTGCGGGTCAAGTAAGGAAGCGGCGATTCTGGCTAGCGGCGCGAACCTCGTTGCGGGATTCGTTGTGCCACTGAGGTTCACGCTTCGGCCATCGTGCCGTGCTGCCGACGCGGTGTCCGGCCGCTGATGGCAACGCGTGCTGTGAAAGGGGGCGGCCGCCGCCGCTCCGGCCAACCCGCCGCGTTCCGGGGTAGGCCAACGGATCCCGATGCTATCGTTTCCGCCGTGGCAAACAGGCTGTCGACCGGCGCTCGCATCCGGCTATGGATGGTGGGCAAGGAGTATGGGCTCGCGCGCAAGCTTTTTCCGAAGGCGTACGCCAGCGACGCGTTGTTCAGTTTCCACCGCCACGCGTTCATGGAGGATCCGGCGTTCCAGCGCGCCTACGAGCGCGGTGCGCGCGCCCTGGGCGGCCAGGACTGGTACCAGTGGCATTGGCGCGCGCACATCGGTTTGTGGGCGGCGACCAACGCCAGCCGGCTCGACGGTGATTTCGTGGAGTGCGGCGTCAGTTACGGGTTCTTGAGCAGCGCCATCATGGAGTATCTCGACTGGGATCGACTGGGCAAGACCTTTTATCTGCTCGACACTTTCGCCGGAATCGATCCGCGTTACGTCACCGCCGACGAACGCCGGGGCGGCGCGCTGGAGCGGAGCGAGCAGCAGCTTCGCAACGGCATGTACGTCAGCGGGGTCGAGGGTGTGCGGGCCAACTTCGCGCAATGGAAGAACCAACGCATCATCGTCGGGCCGGTCCCGGAGACGCTCGACCAGGTCGAGGCGCGCACGGTGGCCTTCCTGCACATCGACATGAACTGTGCCCCACCGGAGGTCGCGGCGCTGCGGTTCTTCTGGCCGCGGCTCTCGCCCGGCGCCTTCGTGCTGCTGGACGACTACGCCTACCACGGGCACGAAGAGCAGCGCCTGGCCATGGACGCCCTGGCGGGCGAATTGGGCGTGCCGATCTGCACTTTGCCCACCGGCCAGGGCCTGCTGATCAAACCTGCGCAGTGAGCCGGCGGCGCATCAGACGATATGGACCTTGGGCGAGTACAGGATCCAGCGCCCGCCCTTTTCGTGGAAGGCTTGTTCCTTCGCCATGATCTCGTCGGCGTGGTTCCACGCGAACAGCAGCGCGTAGTCCGGGTAGGGGTGGGAGAAGACTTCCGGCGGGCACACCGGGACCTTTGAGCCCGGTGTCAGCCGGCCCTGCTTCTCCGGGGTCGAATCGCACACCATCGGAAGCAGTTCCGAGTCGATGTGGCAATAGTTCATGACCGTGGCGCTGCGCGACGTGGCGCCGTACCCGACGACTCGCCGGCCGTCGGACCGCAGATCGCGCAGCAGGGTCACCAGGTCCGTGCGGATGCGGTTGATGTCCTCGGAGAATTGGACGAACGTCGCCTCCTCGGCGATCCCGTCGGCCTTTTCCTGGGCCAGGAATTCCGCCACGGCGGGGCTGGGCTGCCGGTTGCCCGCGCGGGCGACGGTGTAGCGGATGGAACCGCCGTGCAGGGGGAGGTGTTCGACGTCGACCAATTCCAGGCCGAAGCGCGCCGCCAACGCCTGCACCGAGCGGACGGAGAACAGGTAGAAGTGCTCGTCGTAGATCTGGTCGAAGTAGACGCACCGCAGGATGTCGGCAAGGTAGCGGTCCTCGAACACGAACAGCCCGTCCGGCGCCAGCAGCAGCTCCGCCCCGCGGAAGATCGAGTCCAGGTAAGAGATGTGACTGATCGTGTTCGCCGAAAAGATCAGGCTTGCCGGGCCTTCCTTTTCGCGGATGTCGGCCGCGGTCGACTCGTCGAAGAAATCCGTGCGGACCCGGGCGCCGTGCGCGCGGGCGACGTCGCCCGCCCCGGCGGCCGGGTCGACGCCCAGGTGCCGCACCCCGGCGTCGCTGAGGGTCTTCAGCATGACGCCGTCGTTGCTGCCGATTTCGACGACGAACCGGTTCTCATCGTCGGGGATTACGCTGATGATCCACCTGGCGACGTCCTCGAAATGCTTGCGAATCACCGCGGATCCCGACGCGCGGTACGGGTAGTCCGCGCGGAACATCTGGCTGGGCGGAACCTCGTCTAGTTGCTGCACCATCGTGCACGACGTGCAGAGGCCCACCACGAGCCGAAAAAACGGCACCTTGGCGGTCTCTTCGGGTTTCACGAAGGCATTCGAGACTGGCTGGCGTCCGAGGTCGAGTACCTCACGGAGATCACCGCCGCAGACGCGGCAACTACGCTGAGTCAATACTTCCCCCTCACACTGTCAGGCCCACCCGCATCCAGGAACCCCGGACCAGTACTTAGGTTCATGAGCCTAGCCCCCAAGTTATGCCGTTAGCACCCTTCTGAGGTTTCCAGGAAGCCATTCTGTCAACGTTTGCCGAATCTGTACCCTGTTTCGCCAGTTGAAACCCAATCGGTCGATAGGGGAAATAGACGGCGTGCGGCGTGCCTTAACGCGGCCGGCCGGCCATCGCTTCGAAGAGGTCGGCGGCCATGGCGGCGCTTTCGCTGGGCTTGGTCATCCGGGTGGCGATCTCGCGGGC
>NZ_LZIZ01000194.1:0-46169 GCF_001666915.1 Mycobacterium sp. E3339
GAGCCGGTGCAGCAGCGTGGACTTGCCGTGATCGACGTGCCCGGCGGTGGCTATGACGAACAGTTACGGTCCGCCGCAACTGGTTCCGGGAGCGGTCAAGCCCGGCATCATCCCGCTGCGACCGCTGACCTTGGGTGACATCTTCAACGGCGCGGTCGGCTACGTCCGGGCCAACCCCAAGGCGACGTTGGGGCTGACCGCCATCGTGGTGGTGATCATCCAGATCGTCACGAAGGTGGCCGTCTTCGGGCCGTTGGCGGCCTACGGCCGGTTTTCGAGCGGCCACGGCAAGGAGCTGACCACTGGAGTGATCGGCGCCTGGTTCACGTCGATGGGCGCCGGCGTGGTGGTCGCCTGGCTGGGCGGCATGCTGCTGTCGGGCATGCTCACCGTCATCGTCGGGCGGGCGGTGTTCGGGTCGCCGATCACCATCGGGGAGACCTGGGCCAAAATCCGGGGCCGGCTGCTGCCGTTGTTCGGTCTGGCCGTGCTGGAAGGCGCCGCATTGGCGGTGGTCGCGGGCCTGGTGGCGGTGATCGTCGCCGTGCTGGCGGCGATCGGCAGCACCGCGGCGGTGATCATCCTGGGACTGCCACTCGCGCTCGCCGTGATCGCGTTGGTGGTGTGCCTGTACACGCTGGTGTTGTTCGCGCCCGTGCTGATCGTGCTGGAACGGCTACCGGTCCTCGACGCCATCACCCGATCGTTCGCGTTGGTCCGCAACGGCTTCTGGCGGGTGCTGGGCATCCGGGTGCTGACCCTGCTGGTGACATCCGTCATCGCCGGCGCGGTCGCGGTGCCGTTCAACATCGCCAGCCAGATCTTCATGGTCAGCACGTCCACCGCGGGTTTCGTGGTGAGCACGGCGATCGCGTCGGTGGGCGCGGCGATCGGCGAGATCATCACCGCGCCTTTCAATGCCGGCGTCATCGCGCTGCTCTACACCGACCGCCGCATGCGCGCGGAGGCCTTCGACCTGGTGCTGCAGACCGGCGCGGCCGGCGGACCGTACGCGGCCGCCTCCACCGACGACCTCTGGCTGACCCGGCCGGTCTGAGGACGAGTGACACGGTGCCCTCCATCGACATCGACCACGATGCCGCCCATCAGGCCGCCCAGGACGAACTCAACAAGCCGATCTACGCGAAGGGCTCGGTGGGCCAACAGGTAGCCGAATGGCTGAACGAGGTGCTTTACCGGCTGCTGCAGAAGACCGCCCACCTGCCGGGCGGATGGCTCACGGCCACGGTGCTTTTCATTCTGCTGGGGATCGCGCTGGTGGCCGCCGTTTACGTCGGGCGGCGCACGATGCGCACCAACCGCGGCGGCGACTACCAGCTGTTCGAAGCCGCGCAGCTCACCGCGGCCCAGCATCGCGCGACCGCCGAAAACTATGCGGCACAAGGCGACTGGGCCGCGGCGATCCGCCACCGGCTGCGCGCGGTCGCCCGCCAGCTCGAGGAGACCGGCGTCCTCAACCCGGCGCCGGGCCGTACCGCCAACGAACTGGCCTCCGACGCCGGCGCCGCATTGCCCCATCTTGCCGGTGAATTATCGCGGGCTGCAACGGCTTTCAATGACGTCACCTACGGAGAGCGACCCGGGACGCAGGGCGCATACCAGATGATCGCCGACCTCGACGACCACCTGCGGTTCCGCTCGGCGGCCGGGACCGGCACACCGGTGCACACCGCCACGCCCGACTCGTGGGCGCGGGTGCGGTGATGGCCACCATCGGCCGTCGCGAACCCACCGCCTCAACGGCGGTGCAGCGCTGGCGATCCGGGCGCTGGGTGGTCCTCACGCTGATCGTCCTCGCCGTCATCGCCGGCGTCGATGCCTACCTGACCGCCCCGCGGCCCGGCCCGCGGATGGATCCGGCGTCGACGAGTCCCGACGGCACCCACGCGCTGGTGGCGCTCCTGCGCGACGGCGGCGTCGACGTCGTGGTCGCCGGCAGCATCGCCGACGTCGAACGGGCGGCGCGCCCCGACGCGCTGATCCTCGTGGCCCAGAGCCAGTATCTGACCGACCCGCTACTGGATCGGCTGGCGAAGGCGCCCGGCGACCTGCTGCTGGTGGAACCGACGGCGCGCACCCGCGAGGCACTGCTGCCCGGCGTGCGCGTCTCGGCCGCCGACAAGTTCGACTCCGACCCCGATTGCACGCTGCGCGAGGCCATCCGGGCCGGGCCGGTCCGATTCGGGCCCAGCGACACCTACCACGCCACCGACGGCCGGGTGATGACCCGTTGTTACGGCGGCGCGCTGATCCGCTTCCGCGACGGCGGCCGAACCGTCACCGCGGTCGGCAGCACCGACTTCCTGACCAACGGCGCGCTGTTGGAGGCCGGCAACGCCGCCCTCGCGATGAACCTCGCGGGCGCGCGGCCGCGGCTGGTCTGGTACGCGCCGCACCGGATCGAGGCTGAATCACCGCCACCCGGTTCGATTTCCGACCTCATTCCGGCGAACGTCACGTGGATCGTCTGGCAGCTCTGCCTGGTGGTGCTGCTGGTCGCGCTGTGGCGGGGCCGGCGGCCCGGCCCGCTGGTCGCCGAGGAGCTGCCCGTCGTCGTGCGCGCGTCGGAGACCGTCGAGGGCCGCGGTCGGCTGTACCGTTCGCGCCGCGCTCGCGATCGCGCCGCCGCGGCGCTGCGCACCGCCACATTGCAGCGGCTGCTGCCCCGGCTAGGCCTGAATCTCGGGGCGTCGGCGCCCGCGGCGCCGGCCGCGGTGGCCGGCCGCAGCGGGGCCGATCCCGCATTCGTTTCCTACCAGCTGTTCGGGCCACCCCCGGCGACGGACCACGATTTGCTACAACTTGCCCGTGCGCTTGACGACATCGAAAGGCAGGTCACACGGACGTGACACAGTCTCCTTCCCCCGCCCAGACCCCCACCGCCGAGGCGGCGCGAGATGCGCTGCTGGCGTTGCGCGGTGAGCTCGCCAAGGCCGTCGTCGGACAGGAGGGGGTGGTCAGCGGCCTGGTGATCGCGCTGCTCTGCCGGGGCCACGTGCTGCTGGAAGGCGTTCCGGGAGTGGCGAAGACGCTGCTGGTGCGGGCGCTGGCCGCCGCGCTGCAATTGGAGTTCAAGCGCGTGCAGTTCACCCCCGACCTGATGCCCGGCGACGTCACGGGCTCACTGGTTTACGACGCGCGGACCGCCGCGTTCGCGTTCCGGCCCGGGCCCGTGTTCACCAACCTGCTGTTGGCCGACGAGATCAACCGGACCCCGCCGAAAACCCAGGCCGCGCTGCTCGAGGCGATGGAAGAGCGTCAGGTCAGCGTGGACGGGGTGCCGCAGCCGCTGCCCGACCCGTTCATCGTCGCCGCGACGCAGAACCCCGTCGAGTACGAGGGCACCTACCAGCTGCCCGAGGCACAGCTGGATCGCTTCCTGCTGAAACTGAATGTGACTCTGCCGCCCCGTGATTCGGAGATCGCCATCCTCGGGCGGCACGCCCAGGGCTTCGACCCCCGCGACCTGTCGGCGATCAAGCCGGTGGCCGGGCCCACCGAGCTGTCCGCCGGGCGCGACGCGGTGCGGCAGGTGCTGGTCGCCGACGAGGTGCTGGGCTACATCGTCGACATCGTCGGGGCCACCCGCTCGTCGCCCGCGCTACAGCTGGGCGTGTCGCCGCGCGGGGCGACCGCGCTGTTGGCCACGGCCCGGTCCTGGGCGTGGCTGTCCGGCCGCAACTACGTCACCCCCGACGACGTCAAGGCGATGGCCCGGCCGACGTTGCGGCACCGGGTGATGCTGCGCCCCGAGGCCGAGCTGGAAGGGGCCACCCCCGACGGCGTGCTCGACGGAATACTGGCGTCGGTTCCGGTGCCGCGCTAGTGATCCTGACCGGACGCACCGGCCTGGTCGCGCTGATGTGCGTCCTGCCCATCGCGCTGTCGCCGTGGCCGGCAAGGACTTTCGGCGTTCTGTTCGTCACGCTGGCGATCGCGGTGGCCGCGGACGTCGCGCTGGCGGCCAGCACCCGCAAACTGCGCTACATCCGGTCCCCGGACCGCTCCGCCCGGCTCGCCCAACAGGTGGACGTCGGGCTGTTGATCCACAATGACGGCCGGCGGCGGTTTCGCGGCCAGGTTCGCGACGCCTGGCCGCCCAGCGCCGGCGCGCAGCCCCGCATCCACCCCGTGCACATCCCGGCGGGGCAGCACCAGCACGTCCAGTCCCGGCTGCGACCCGTCCGCCGCGGCGAGCAGCGCGCGAAGGTGGTCACCGCCCGGTCCATCGGCCCACTGGGGCTGGCGGGACGGCAGAGCTCGCAAGCGGTTCCGGGCCTGCTGCGGGTGCTGCCGCCCTTCCTGTCCCGCAAGCACCTGCCCGCGCGGCTGGCCAAACTGCGCGAGATCGACGGCCTGCTGCCGACGCTGATCCGCGGGCAGGGCACCGAATTCGACTCGCTGCGCGAGTATGTCGTCGGGGACGACGTGCGGTCGATCGACTGGCGCGCCACCGCGCGCCGCGCCGACGTCGTCGTCCGCACCTGGCGACCCGAACGCGACCGGCGCGTGGTGATCGTGCTCGACACGGGCCGCACCGCCGCGGGCCGCGTCGGCGTCGACCCGACCGCCTCCGACCCCGCGGGCTGGCCCCGGCTGGACTGGTCGATGGATGCCGCCCTGCTGCTGGCGGCGCTCGCGTCGCGGGCCGGCGACCACGTCGACTTCCTCGCCCACGACCGGGTCACCCGGGCCGGCGTGTTCGGCGCCTCGCGCACCGAACTACTCGCCCAGCTCGTCGAAGCGATGGCCCCCCTGCAACCCGCGCTGCTCGAACCCGATTGGACCGCAATGGTTTCCGCCATTTCGCGGCGGGCGCGCCGGCGGTCGCTGGTGGTGCTGCTGACCGACCTGAACGCGACCGCGCTGGACGAGGGGTTACTGCCGGTGCTGCCGCAGCTGTCGGCGAAACACCACCTGATGGTGGCCGCGGTCGCCGACCCGCGGGTAGACCAGATGGCCGCCGGGCGCTCGGATCCCGCCGCCGTGTACGACGCCGCGGCCGCCGAACGGTCGCGCAACGACCGCCGCGCGATCGCCACGCGGCTGCGCCGCGGTGGGGTGGAGGTCGTCGACGCCCCACCCACCGAGCTCGCGCCCGCCCTGGCGGACCGCTATCTGGCGATGAAGGCCACCGGGCGGTTGTAACCGCTTCAGCCCGTGGGGATCACGTCGGGCGCGTCTTCGATGTCGCCGGTCTCACCGGCCCTGGCCGCGCGGCGACCGAAGTACACGATGTAGAACAAAAACGCCGCCTCGGCGACGATCCCGATGCCGACCCGAACGAAGGTGGGCAGCGGCGAAGGCGTTACCAGCGCCTCGATCAACCCCGAGACCAGCAGGACGCCCACCAGCCCGATCGCCACCGACACGACGGCGCGGCCCTGTTCGGCCAGCACCTGTCCGCGGGGCCGGTCGCCGGGCGAAATCACCGACCAGCCCAGCCGCATCCCCGCCGCCCCCGCCAAAAACACCGCCGTCAGCTCCAGCAGCCCGTGCGGAAGCAGCAGCCCGAGCAGCAGGCCGCCCTTGCCGGCCTGGAACATCAGCCCGGAGATCAATCCCAAATTGGCGGCGTTCTGGAACAGCACGATCGGGATCGGCAGCCCCAACAGGACGGCCAACGCGATGCATTGCGCGGCCACCCAGGAGTTGTTGACCCAGATCTGCAGGGCGAACGCGGCGGCGGGGTGTTCGCTGTAGTAGGAGGCGATGTCGTGGTTGACCAATTGCTCGATGTCGCTTGGCGTTCCGACGACCGACTGCACCTCGGGACTGCCGGCCACCCAGAACGCGATGACGACGACCACGGCGTAGAAGGCCACCGCGGTGCCCAGCCACCACCGCCAGGACCGGTACGCGACCACCGGGAAGGACACCGTCCAAAACCGCGTGAAGGTGCGGGTCAACGGCGCGTGGGCGCCGGTCACCACGGATCGGGCGCGCGCGACCAGGCTGGAGAGCCGACCGATCAGCAGCGAGTCCGAGGAGGCCGAGCGCAGCATCGACAGGTGGGTGGACACCCGCTGGTACAGCTCGACGAGTTCGTCGACCTCGGCGCCGGTCAGCGAGCGACGCCTCCCGACCAGCCGGTCGAGGCGGTCCCAGGTACCGCGATGGGCCAGCACGAATGCGTCGACGTCCACCCTGCGCAGCCTAATCGCCCTGTACCGTTCGGTGTTATGTCGGAGGTGGTGACCGGCGACGCCGTCGTGCTCGATGTACAGATCGCCCAGTTGCCGGTGCGGACGCTGAGCGCGCTGATCGATATCGCCGTGCTCGTCGTCTGCTACGTCCTCGGGCTGATGTTGTGGGCCGCCACGCTGACCGAGTTCGACCCGGCGCTGAGCACCGCGGTGCTGCTGATCTTCACGGTGGTGGTGATCGTCGGTTATCCCGTGGTGCTCGAAACGGCAACGCGCGGACGCTCGGTGGGCAAGATCGCGATGGGGCTGCGGGTGGTGTCCGACGACGGCGGCCCAGAACGCTTCCGGCAGGCCCTGTTTCGGGCGCTCGCGTCGGTGGTGGAGATCTGGATGCTGTTCGGTAGTCCCGCCGTCATCTGTAGCCTGCTGTCGCCCAAGGCCAAGCGGGTCGGCGACATCTTCGCCGGCACCATCGTCGTCAACGAACGCGGGCCCCGGCTGGGTCCCCCGCCGGTGATGCCACCCGCGCTGGCCTGGTGGGCCTCGTCGCTGCAGCTGTCCGGGCTATCCCCCGGGCAAGCCGAGGTCGCGCGCCAATTCCTCTCGCGCGCAACACAACTCGATCGGCAGTTACGCCAGCAGATGGCATATCGCATCGCCGGCGACGTGATGTCCCGCGTCGCCCCGCCGCCTCCGCCCGGCGCCCCGCCGGAGCTGGTGCTCGCGGCCGTGCTCGCCGAACGGCACCGCCGCGAGCTGGCCCGGCTTCGGCCCGCCATGCCGCCGGGCCCCGCGCCGTGGCCATCCTGGCCGCAACCGCAGGCGGTCCCGTGGCCGGAGCAGGCGCCACCCGCGCAGGCGCCCCCCGCGCAGGCGCCCCCCAATCCCGCGCCGGGCGGTTTTTCGCCCCCGGGCTGACGGCGGCTAACCGGAGACGCTGAGCGCCATGAGGGCGACGTCGGCGATCAGCAGCGCCCACCCGAACAGCGGAACGGCGATGCCGCCGCGGCGCTTCGCGGTGAACAGCGAGATGACGATCACCACGACGGCGACCGCGGGTGCGCCGTAGAACGCGACCCCGAAATCGATACCGCCGCGGCCCAGGTTGGGGCAACTGCGGTCGGCGCAGCCGGCGGTACTCATCACCGCGCCGAGCGCGAACAGCATCACGATGGCCGCGGCGGGCACGGTGGCCAGCGCCAGCGCCCAGTTGACCCACGGCCACACGTTGCGGCTACCACTTCCGCGACCGCTGTCACCCTGCCCGGGGCCGGTCGCGGCGGTCCCGCTGCCCACCGCCAGGTTGGAGTTATCGGCGTTCATCCCAAAGTTCCTACCCGCCGCCTGCGCGGCGCAAACCGCCCCGGCCGTCACAGCCGGAAACGCGTCGGCGCAGGTCAAGGGCATCGCGGCGGCGGCGCGCCGCGATTGCCGCCGACCAGACGTTGCATCGCGATAGTTTTCGATATATCGTGATATTCCGTAAGCGTGCAGATCGCGCGCTTCCCCGAGAACGTGAGGACTACAACCATGAGCAACCCATTCACACCCCCCAACGGACCGTTCGCCGGTGGATTCGGCTTCGCCCCCGGCCCGGCGCAACGGCGCGCCCTGCACGGCGCCCGCCGGCAGGCCCGGCGCGAATTCATCGAAAACCTCCGCGACCAGGCGGGTGACCACGGATTCGGCCCGGGTTTCGGACCCGGCTTCGGCCCCGGCTTCGGACCCGGGTTCGGCCCGGGATTCGGCTTCGGTCCGGGCGGCAGGCGCGGCGGATGGCGCCGTGGCGGCCCCGGCCGCGGTAAGCGCGGCGACGTCCGCGCGGCCATCCTGGCGCTGCTGGCCGAGCGGCCGATGCACGGCTACGAGATGATCCAGCAGATCGCCGAACGCAGCAACGGGCTCTGGAAGCCGAGCCCCGGCTCGGTCTATCCGACGCTGCAGCTGCTGACCGACGAGGGGCTGATCACCGCCAGCGAGAGCGAAGGCAGCAAGAAGCTGTTCGAGCTTACCGACGAGGGCCGCGCGGCGGCCGAGAAGATCGAGACCCCGCCGTGGGACGAGATCGCCGAAGGTGCCGACCCGGGTCAGATGAACCTGCGGGCCGCCGTCGGCCAATTGTTCGGCGCGGTCGCGCAGTCCGCGCACACCGCCACCGCCGAGCAGCAGCAGCGCATCGTCGAAATTCTCAACAACGCCCGGCGCGAGGTCTACGGCATCCTCGGCGAGGACTGAGCCCCGACCCGCAGCGGACCCTGGATCAGGACACGTCGACCCAGTCCAGGGTCCGCTGCACCGCCTTGCGCCAACCCTCGTAGCCGGCCGCGCGCTCCTCGTCGCTCCAGGCCGGCGTCCAGCGCTTGTCCTCGTGCCAGTTGGCGCGCAGGTCGGACGGGTCGGCCCAGAACCCCACCGCCAACCCCGCCGCGTAGGCCGCGCCCAGCGCGGTGGTCTCGGCGACCACCGGACGGACCACGTCGACGCCGAGCACATCGGCCTGGATCTGCATGCACAGGTCGTTGCCGGTGACGCCGCCGTCGACCTTCAACACCTCAAGGCGCACACCGGAATCCGCCGCCATCGCGTCCACCACGTCGCGGCTCTGGTAGCAGATCGCCTCCAGCGTCGCGCGGGCCAGGTGCGCGTTGGTGTTGAACCGGGACAACCCCACGATCGCCCCGCGGGCGTCGGAGCGCCAGTAGGGCGCGAACAGCCCGGAGAACGCCGGGACGAAATACACCCCGCCGTTGTCGGCGACCTGGCGCGCCAGCGACTCGCTCTGCGCGGCGCCGCTGATGATGCCCAGCTGGTCGCGCAGCCATTGCACCGCGGCCCCGGTGACCGCGATCGAACCCTCAAGCGCGTAAACGGGTTTGGCGTCGCCGAACTGGTAGCAGACGGTGGTCAGCAGCCCGTTGTCGGATCGCACGATCGTTTCACCGGTGTTGAGCAGCAAGAAGTTTCCCGTGCCGTAGGTGTTTTTCGCCTCGCCCTCCGACAGGCACACCTGGCCCACCATCGCCGCGTGCTGGTCGCCGAGGACGCCCGTGACCGGCACCTCGCCGCCGACCGGCCCGGTCTGCGCCGAGACGCCGTACGGCTGCGGCGACGACGACGGGGCGATGGACGGCAGCATCGCCCGCGGGATCGAGAAGAACGACAGCAGCTCGTCGTCCCAGTCCAGCGTCTCCAGGTTCATCAGCATGGTCCGGCTGGCGTTGGTCACGTCGGTGACGTGCACGCCGCCGCGCGGGCCACCGGTCAGATTCCACAGCACCCAGGTGTCCGGGGTGCCGAACAGGGCGTCACCACTCTCGGCGGCCTCCCGCACCCCGTCGACGTTCTCCAGGATCCACTGCAGCTTGCCGCCCGAGAAGTACGTCGCCGGCGGCAGGCCCGCCTTGCGGCGGATCACCTCGCCGCGGCCGTCCCGTTCCAGCGCCGACGCGATCCGGTCGGTGCGGGTGTCCTGCCAGACGATCGCGTTGTAATAGGGCCGGCCGGTGCGCCGATCCCACACCAGCGTGGTCTCCCGTTGGTTCGTGATACCAAGCGCGACAATGTCTTTGGCGGACAGATTGGCCCGATTCAACACCGACAACAGCACCGAGGAGGTGCGCTCCCAGATTTCCACCGGGTCGTGCTCGACCCAGCCGGCGCGGGGCAGGATCTGTTCGTGCTCGAGTTGATGGCGCGCCACTTCGGCCCCGTCGTGATCGAAGATCATGCAGCGGGTGCTGGTGGTTCCCTGGTCGATGGCGGCTACAAACTCGGGCACGTCAGGAGTCCATCACGGTCTGCCCCACTCGACAAGCGGCCGCGCTGCTTGCGTTACCGCGGGCAACCCTGTTCCATCGGCGGTGTGGGCGAAGAGGTCAAGCGCACCACGTACGACAGCGCGCAACGGCGGGAATACCAGCGCAAGCTCGAGCTTTGCCTGGACGTCCTGGAAACGATGCTGGCGCGGTCCCACTTCGACTCCGACCGGCCGCTCACCGGCATGGAGATCGAGTGCAACCTCGTCGACGCCGACTACCAGCCGGCGATGTCCAACCGCGACGTGCTGAACGCCATCGGAGACCCGGCCTTCCAACCGGAATTGGGTGCCTACAACATCGAATTCAACGTGCCGCCCCACGCCCTGCCCGGTCACACCGCGCTCGATCTGGAGGGCGAGGTGCGGGCCAGCCTCAACGACGCCGAGATCAAGGCCGGCACGGGCGGGGCGCACATCGTGATGATCGGGATCCTGCCCACCCTGATGCCCGAACACCTGGCCACCGGCTGGATGAGCGACTCGAGGCGGTACGCGGCGCTCAACGAATCGATCTTCACCGCCCGCGGCGAAGACATTCCGATCGACATCTCCGGCCCCGAGCCGCTGAGTTGGCACGCCGTGTCCATCGCGCCCGAATCCGCTTGCACCAGTATCCAATTGCACCTGCAACTGGCGCCGGAAAGGTTCGCCGCCAACTGGAACGCGGCCCAGGTGCTGGCCGGCCCGCAGCTGGCGCTGGGGGCCAACTCGCCGTACTTCTTCGGCCATCTGCTGTGGTCCGAGACCCGCATCGAGCTGTTCACCCAGTCCACCGACACCCGGCCCGAGCGGCTCAAGTCGCGGGGCGTGCGGCCGCGGGTGTGGTTCGGCGAACGGTGGATCACCTCGGTCCTGGACCTCTACCAGGAGAACATCCGCTACTTCCCGCCCCTGCTGCCCGAGGTGTCCGACGAGGACCCGGCCGCCGAGCTTTCCGCCGGGCGGGCGCCGCGGCTGTCCGAAATGCGGTTGCACAGCGGCACCGTGTACCGGTGGAACCGGCCGGTCTACGACGTGGTCGAGGGGCGCCCGCACCTGCGGCTGGAGAATCGGGTGTTGCCGGCCGGCCCGACCGTCGTGGACATGGTGGCGAATGCGGCCTTCTTCTACGGCGTGCTGCGCGTCCTGTCCGAGGAGGACAACCCCGTGTGGCACGGCATGGATTTCGCTGCGGCGCAGGCGAATTTCCTCGCCGCGGCGCGCAACGGCATCGATGCCCGGCTGCATTGGCCGGGCCTGGGCGAGGCTGCGGCGACCACGCTGGTGCTGGACACGCTGCTGCCGATCGCCGACGAGGGACTGCGCCGCTGGGGCATGGACGCGCAAGTGCGCGACCGCTTCCTCGGTGTCGTCGAGGGCCGCGCCCGAACGGGCCGCAACGGCGCCAGCTGGCAGGTGTCGACCGTGCGCGCGCTCGAAGCCGGCGGGATGACCCGCCCCGCCGCCTTGGCCGAGATGCTGCGCCGCTACTGCGAGCACATGCACGCCAACGAGCCGGTGCACACCTGGGAGTCGCGGGTAGGTTGAAACCATGACGGGCGATCAGGTCATGGACTGGGACAGCGCATACCGCGAGCAGGCGCACTTCGAGGGCCCGCCGCCGTGGAACATCGGTGAGCCGCAACCCGAACTGGCCGCGCTGGCCGCCGCCGGGAAATTCCGCAGCGACGTCCTGGACGCGGGCTGCGGGGTCGCCGAGCTGTCGTTGGCGCTGGCCGCGCAGGGTTACACGGTGGTGGGCGTCGACCTCACGCCGACGGCCGTCGCGGCGGCCACCGAGGCCGCCCGGGAGCGCGGCCTGACCACGGCCAGCTTCGTCCAGGCCGACATCACTTCGTTCAGTGGTTATGACGGCCGGTTCTCCACGATCGTCGATTCCACGCTGTTCCACTCGCTGCCGGTCGAGGGCCGCGACGGTTACCTGAGCTCCATCCACCGCGCGGCCGCGCCGGGGGCCGGCCTGTTCGTGCTGGTGTTCGCCAAGGGCGCCTTTCCCGCCGAGATGGAGCCGAAGCCCAACGAGGTCGACGAAGACGAACTTCGCGCCGCAGTGAGCAAGTATTGGGAGGTCGACGAGATCCGGCCGGCCCACATCCTGTCGAACGTCGTCGAAATCCCCAACGCGCCTTTCGAATTCCCGCCGCACGAACGCGACGAGAAGGGCCGAATCAAGATGCCCGCCTACCTGCTGACCGCGCACAAAGCGGACTGATCTCTCAGGCGGACGTCGCCGCCGTCGCCGCGATCAGCGCCTCGGCGAAGGTCTGAAGATCGTCGGCCCTGGCGTCGACGTGCGGCGAGATCCGCAGCACCGGCCCGGCCAGTTCCAGGGGCGCCCGCTGCACGCCGACGAAGGTGGTGAGAATCCGCCGCTCGGCGAGCAGCCACGCGTGCACCGCCTGCGGATCGGCGCCGTCGACCGGGGCCAGCGTAGTGATGGCGCTCGGCTCGTCGACCTCTTCGACCACCGCCCAGCCGGCCACGTCGGCCAGCGCCCTGCGGCTGGCGGCGCCCACCTCGGCCAGCCGCGTCCGCACGGCCTGCGGCCCGTACGCCAGATGCTCCCCCAAAGCCAGTGAAAAGCCCACGCGCGCGGCGATATTGGCTTCGCCGAACTCGAGTTGCTGGGCCACCGTGAACGATCCCGCGAGCCAATCCGGCGCCGCCAGCCTGGGCCGCAGGGTTTCCATCAGTTCCCGGCGCACCGCCAGCGCCCCGACGCCGCGCGGCCCGGCGATCCACTTGCGCGACGACGCGTAGGTCGCGTCGGCGCCGACCGCGCAGTCCACCTGGCCCAGCGCCTGGGCGGCGTCGACGACGAGCGGCAGCCCCAGTTCGCGGCACAGCCGGGCGATCATCGACAACGGTTGCACCACACCGCTGTGGCTGCCGACCGCGGTCAGGTGGACCAGATCGGGCGGTTCGTCCGCAAGCGCCAGCGCCGCGTCGTCGAGCGCGACGCGGCCGTCGTCGAGCGTCGGCAACAGCTGACGGTCGAATCCGTGGGCGGCAAACAGCGCCAGGTTCGGGCCGTATTCGCCGGGCAGGCACGCGACCCGGCGGCGATCCGTCGGCCAGGCGCCGAGCAGCAGGTCCAACGCGTTCAGCGAGCCCGTGGTGAACACCACCTCGGCGTCGGGCATGCCGACCAGCGCGGCGAACGCGACCCGCCCGGCGTCGAGCGCGGGCACGGCCGCCTCCGCCGCGACGTACCCGCCGACCTCCGACTCGTTGCGCGCGTGCTGGTCGGCGGCCGCGATCACCGCGAGGCTCTGCCGCGAACAGGCCGCGCTGTCCAGGTGCAGTCCGGCCACGGGCAGGCGGGCCGCCCGCCATCGCTGCGCCAGCGACCCGTCGGCCGTCACTTCACGGCCAACGACAACCCGAAATCGCCGGCGGCGTCCGTCCACCACCGGGTGCGCCGCAGTCCGGCGCCGGCCAGTTCGGCGCTCACCCCGTCCGGGCGGAACTTGCACGACACCTCGGTGAGCATCTCCTCCCCGGCCGCGAAATCGACGGTCAGGTCGAGCGCGTCGACGCGGACCCGCTGGTCCCGGCTGGCGCGCAACCACATTTCGATGCGTTCCTCCCCGGCGTTCCAGCGCGCCACGTGCTGATAAGCCTCGACGTCGAAATCGGCGTCGAGTTGCCGGTTGATCACGGCCAGCACGTTGCGGTTGAACGCCGCCGTCACCCCGGCCGAGTCGTCATAGGCGCGCACCAGCCGGCCGGTGTCCTTGACCAGGTCCGTGCCCAGCAGCAGGCTGTCCCCCGGCCGCATCTGGGCCGCCAGGCTGGCCAGGAACTCGGCCCGCGGACCGGGCGTCAGGTTGCCGATCGTCGACCCCAGGAACACGAACAGGCGCCGCCCGCCGGTCGGGATCTCGGTCAGGTGTTCCTCGAAATCGCCGCAGACGGCGTTGATTTCGACGCCGTCGTACTCGCGCTGGATGGCCGCCGCGGCCGTCGACAAGATGCCGGCATCGACGTCGAACGGGACGAAGCGGCGCAGCGCCCCGCGCTCGCGCAGCGCGTCGAGCAACAGCCGGGTCTTCTCCGACGTCCCGCTGCCCAGCTCCACCAGGGTGTCGGCCCCGCTGGCCGCCGCGACCTCGGCCGAGCGCGCGCGCAGGATCTCGGCCTCGGCGCGGGTCGGGTAGTACTCGGGCAACCGGGTGATCTGGTCGAACAGATGACTGCCCAGCGAGTCGTAGAACCACTTGGGCGGCAACGACTTCGGCGTCTGTTGCAGCCCCTCGAACACGTCCCGGCGCAAGGCCTGGTACGCGGAGTCGGCGGCCAGGTGGTTGGACAGTGTCAGCGTCATCGAGAACCTTCCGGGTGTTCCAGCGGGGTCAGCGTGACACCCGCCGCGGTGACTTCGACGAGGTGGCGATCCGGCACATCCTCCCAATCGGAGTCGTTGTCATAGGGTTCGCTGGTCAGCACGACACCGTCCGGGCGGCGCAGGAGCGACAACGTGTCACCCCAGGCCGTCGCCAGCAGGCGAGAGCCGTTGCCGGCCAGGATGTTCAGCCGGGCGTTCGGGTCGGCTGCCGCGATCTCGGTGATGGTTTCACCGAGCGCGTCGAGGCCGCGCTCGAAGATGACGGCCGCGAGAATAGCACTGTCGCAGACCGATTCGGCCCGCGCGGCGACCGGCAGCACCGCGCGGTCGACGATCCCGTTGTGCGACAGCAACCACTGGCCGTCGGTGAACGGGGCCGTCGCGCTGACTTCGATGGGCATGCCGACGGTCGCCGAGCGCACCGCTGCCACCACGCAATGGCTGCGCAGGGCCGGCGCGATGGAGTCGAACGACACGTCGCCCCACAACGGCGCCTGGCTGCGCCAGCGGCGTGGGGTGCCGCCGTCGAAGAATCCGACACCCCAACCGTCGGCGTTGAGCAGGCAGTGCTTCTGGCGGCGCGGGGCATACGACTGCACCCGCAGCCCGTACGGCGGGTCCAGCACCAGCGAGGAGACGCTGACGTCGGCCCCGAGCCAGCCGAGGTGACGGCACATCAGGCGAAATCCTCGACGTCCCAAGCCAATCGGACGCCGGAGAAGATCTGGCGCCGGATCGGGTGATCCCAGTTCCGGAAGCTCGGCCGCAGGATGGCGGACTCCACGGCCCACGAGCCACCGCGCAGCACCCGGTAGTCACGAAAGAAAAACGGCTGCGAATACCGCTCGTAGATCATCGGGACGAAACCCGGCCACGGCCGCAGCGGCGAGCTGGTCCACTCCCACACGTCGCCGAGCATCTGCTCCGCCCCGTACGCCGACGCACCGGCCGGATAGGCCCCGACGGGCGCGGGACGCAACGACATGCCGCCCAGGTTCGCGAGGGCATCCGACGGCGGCTCGGAACCCCACGGGTAGCGGCGCCGGGTGCCGGTGGCGGGGTCCCAGGCACAGGCCTTCTCCCACTCCATCTCGGTGGGCAGCCGGGCGCCGGCCCAGGCCGCGTAGGCCTGCGCCTCGAAGTAGGTGACGTGCTGCACCGGCTCGTCGGCGGGGACGTCTTCGACGTGGCCGAACCGGGTGCGGGTCCGCCCGTCGGCGCTCCAGAACTGCGGCGCGGTCAGGCCCGCGCGCTGGCGATGCTCCCAGCCGCGCTCGGACCACCACCGCGGCTGGCGGTACCCGCCGTCGTCCATGAAGTGCCGCCACTCGCCGTTGGTGACCGGCACCCGGCCGATCCGGAACGCCGGCAACTCGACGACGTGGGCGGGACGCTCGTTGTCCAGCGAATACGGTTCGCTCGCGGCGTCCACGCCCAGCACGAACGGCCCGGCGGGCACCAGCACCGAGGTCCCGGCCAGGCCGGGCCGGCCGGCCGGCAGCGCCGCGCCCTCCTGCAGCAGCGGGGCGCCGCTGCGCAGGTTCAGCGCCTGCAGCATGGTCTCGTCGTGCTGGTTCTCGTGGCTGACCACCAACCCGAACGCGAAGTCGTCGCTTTCCTCGGGCAACGCGTCGAGGGCATCGAGCACCGCCGACCGCACGGTGCGGCAGTACGCCCGCGCGCGGTCGGGGGACAGCAACGGCAACTCGACCCGGCTCGCGCGGGAATGCACGAAGGCGTCGTAGAGGCCCTCGACGGCCGGTGGCAACATGCCGGACCGGCCCGGGTCACCGGCGCGCAGCAGCCAGAACTCCTCCTGCTGCCCGATGTGCGCGAGATCCCACACCAGCGGGCTCATCAGCGGGTCGTACTGCCGGTACAGTTCGTCGTCGTCGAAAGCGACCAGGCGCAGTGTTCGCGCCCGCGCCCGCGCCAAATCGTCGGCAAGCCTTTGCGCGGACGTCACAGCTCCCCTTGCGCCAGTCGCGCCACGGTAGCCGCGATGCCGTGCCGAATCACGTTGTCGGAGAAGTCATCACCCGGACATCGGCCCCGTTCGACGGCGTCGAGCAGACGCTGCATCGAATCGCCGAGTTCGGGTGGGGCCAGCCGGGCGGCGACGGCCACGCACTTGGTCGCCGCGGTGTGCAGTCGACGGTCCCGCAGACCCAGCCGGGCGGCGGTGTCCCACGCGGTGGCCACCGTCTGGACCGCCTCGGTCGCGGCGGTGGCGGCTTCGGGATCGTCGAGCAGGGCCACCAGCGTGAACACCACGGCCGGCCAGAGTTCGTCAGGCAGGCTGTCGAGGTAGCGGATCTCCAGCCACTGCCTCGGGCGTACGGGCGGAAACAGCGTGGTCAGGTGGTATTCCAGGTCGGCGACCGTGGGACGGCGGTCGCCGAGCAGCACGCGCCCGTCGACCCAGTCGGCGAACGGCACCCATTCCATGACCGGCACGGCGTCCGGAGCGTGCACCAGCATGACCGGGGCCTTGAGCGCGTAGCGCGCCCAGTCGGTGCCCGGGTCGTCGCCGCTGGCGCCCAGGATGGGCCCGCACCGCGCCGAGTCCATCTGACCCCACACCCGCTGCCGAGTGGACGCCCACCCGGTGAAGTCCCCGCACAGCATCGGGGAGTTCGCGGCCAGCGCGATCATGGTCGGCCCGAGGGCGTGCGCCAGCCGCACCCGGTCCGCCCAGCCGGCCCGCGGCCCGGCGTCCAGGTTGACCTGGATGGATGCGGTCGACGTCATCATCGCCGCGCCCGCCTCGCCCGAGCGGCTGGACGCGAAGAACTGCTCCATGGCGCGGTAGCGCGCGCCCGGGTTGATGCGCTGCGGTGCCCGCAGCGGGTCCGCCCCGAGGAAAACCAGACCCAGCCCGGCGTCGGCGAACGCCGACCGCAGCACGGCCTGGTCGCGCCGCATCGCGTCGATCGCGGCAAGCACGCCGTCGGCCGGCGGGCCGGACAGCTCCACCGCGCCGCCGGGTTCCACCGTGACCCGACTGCCGCCCGGCAGCGCCGGCAGCACGCCGAGAACCTCGGCGATCTCCTCCCAGCCGGGCCTGCGGTGCGGGTCGGCCGGGTCGTGGCAATGGGCCTCCACCTCCAGGCCGACGCGGCCCAGGGGCGCGTCCACGAGGCAGGCGTCGGCGATGTAGCGCGCGGCGGCCTTGGAATCGGCCATGGCCGCGCTGTCCAGCTCGGAGCCCGCGGTAGTGATAGCGGCGAACGTCATATCACGATCCCTTCGGGCCCGAACAGCCTGAACACGCGCCGGCGGACCGCCCCCTCGCGGGGAGCTAAAGGGACGATAACCGCCACTACTTCATCTAGCAGATGGCCCCGACATATTCCCGTTCGTGCCGACTTTCAAGCGTGCTGAGAACGGGCCCCGAAACCCGATTCATTGACCCAGCGCATTCTGCATCGCCCCAGCCAGCACGTTGACCGCCGGTCCGGCGTTGCCAGATTGGCAGACCTTGGCCTGCAACAACACGTTTTCGCGCAGCCTGGTTTGATTGAAACACCGCCGATCGGTGCCGGCCTCCTGCTTGGTCCAGTTGGCGTCGGCGGCACCCGGTGGCCCGCCGTCGAACGACCACACCTGGGTGACGCCGTTGTCCAGATGCACCGCGGTGGTCTGGCCCGAGCAGCCCACCGTCCGGTCCACCACGCGGTGGAACGCGCGACCGGCGGCGTCGCCGGTGGCGAACACGCCCACCGCCTGCTTGACGAAGTGGGTCTGGTCGGTGGCCGACGTCTGGGTGACCGCGCCGTTGAAGGACGCCAGGTCCGGGTCGTTGTACACCTCGGGCAGCCCGATGTCGGCCCAGTTGTTGCACACCGGCACGTCCACCCAATCGCCTTGCACGGGTTGGGTGAACACCGATTCCCAGCCCATCGGGCCGCCGACGATGTTGCCGACCGAGCCCTTGCCCAGCACCGCGTAGTTCACCACCCCGGGTTCCGACGGGTGGGCGGCCGCGACCCGCAGGGCGGCCGCGGCGTCGACGGCGAGAGCGATGGCGATCGCGGCCGCGCGGACCCACATGGTCATTCCAGCGATCATGCCAGGAACGCCGGGGCGTGGTCAGCCCCCTTCTGCCCGCACGCCCTCTTCCACCTTCTTGCCCAGATCGGGGTCGACGTTGCGCCAGTACTCGAACACCCGCGACAGCACCGGCTCCTTCACACCCTTGGAGACGTGTCCAATGATGTTGTGCGCCAACCGGTCCCGCGCGGCGTCGTCCAGGACGTCGCGGACCATGGTGCCGGCCTGCCCCCAGTCGTCGTCCTCGGCGTGCAGCGTGTACGCGGCGCGGACCATGTCGCCGTCCGCGTGCCAGCGCACCTCCGCGGCGCGTGCCGGGTCGGCGTGCGGGCCACCGTAGGAATTGGGCGCGTACACGGGGTCGGAGACGTTCTGCATGCGCATCGCGCCGTCCTTCGAGTAGCTGTTCACCTCGACCTTCGGCGTGTTCACCGGGATCTGCCGGTAGTTGGTCCCCAGCCGGGCGCGGTGTGCGTCGGAGTAGGAGAACCCGCGGGCCTGCAGCATCTTGTCCGGGCTCAGCCCGGTGCCGGGCACCGTGTTGTTCGGCTCGAAAGCGGCCTGCTCGATCTCGGTGTGGTAGTCGGTCACGTTGCGGTTCAGCGTCATCTTGCCGACGTCGATCAGCGGGTAGTCGCCGTGCGGCCACACCTTGGTCAGGTCGAACGGGTTGAACCGGTAATTGCGGGCCTCGTCGTACGGCATGATCTGCATCTTGAGCGTCCAGCTGGGGTGCTGGCCGCCCTCGATCGCCTCGTAGAGGTCGCGCTGGTGGTAGTCGCCGTCCTCGCCGGCCAGCCTGTCGGCGTCCTCCTGGGGCAGGAAGTCGATCCCCTGGTCGGTGATGAAGTGGTACTTCACCCAGAAGATCTCGCCGGCGGCGTTGATCCAGCTGTAGGTGTGGCTGCTGTAGCCGTTCATGTGGCGCCACGTCTTGGGGATCCCCCGGTCGCCCATCAGCCAGGTCACCTGGTGGGCCGACTCCGGCGAGAGCGTCCAGAAGTCCCACTGCATGTTGTGGTCGCGGACGTTGCTGGCCTGCAGACGCTTCTGGGACCGAATGAAGTGCTGGAACTTCAGCGGGTCCCGCATGAAGAAGACCGGTGTGTTGTTGCCGACCATGTCGAAGTTGCCTTCGCTGGTGTAGAACTTCAGCGCGAAGCCGCGGGGATCGCGCCACGTGTCCGGGCTGCCCCGCTCGCCGGCGACGGTGGAGAACCGCGCCAGCATGTCCGTCTTGGTGCCGGGCTGGAACACCGCGGCCCTGGTGTATTTGCTGACGTCGTTGGTGACCTCGAAGGTGCCGAAGGCGCCGCCGCCCTTTGCGTGCGGCTGACGCTCCGGGATGCGCTCCCGGTTGAACTGGGCCATCTGCTCGATCAGGTAATGGTCCTGCAGCAGGATCGGACCGTCGGGACCGATCGTCAACGACTGGTCGTCACTGGGGGCGGCGATGCCCGCGTCGTTGGTGGTGAAGCGTTCCGTCATTTCGCTGTCTCCTCGTTTGGTGGGCTGCGCCGGTTATCCGAAGCGGTCGGTCAGGGACGCGGTGCCGGCGCGGCGGGCGGGCTCATCGACGGCCCACCGGGGCCGCTGACGCCCGGGCCGCTGACCGGTCCGCCGGGGCCGCCCGGACCGCCGGGCGGCATGGGCACGATCAACCCGGGGCCGCCACCCCACGGGCTGGCCGGGGTGGGTCCGGGACCCCATTGGCCGTTGCCCGGCCCGGGGCTGCCGCCCGGCCGGAACATCTGGCCGTGGTGATGGTGGCAGTGGTGGTAATACCCGTAAACGAAGGCGCCCGCGAAGAACACCGTGGAGATGATGAAGACGACGCCGGCGACGATGATCACCCAGGCCGCCGCCGCAACCGCGGCCCCGCCGCCGCCCCCGGAGCGGGTGCGGCCGCCGCGGCTCTACACGCGGCGGCGGGCGTCGGGGGGGTCGTCGGCTCGGGTGTCTGGCTCATGCCTTGAATATTGCCCAGCGCCGCGTCGGGCATAACAGGTTGCGCCGACAAACTTGCTGTGAATCGATACCCGCCGGTTAGTCGCCGGCGACGAAGCGACACGCAGCCCGGTGCTCTGGTGAGCACCGGGCTGCTGATTGATCGACGGGGATTTGGACTACCGGGAGGGGGCGACCGACGACGGAATCTGGCTGGGGCCGGGCGCGCCGGGAGTCGCCGACGCGGGTCCGCCCTGCTGCGCACCGGGTCCGCCCTGCTGGATGCCGCCCGGGCCGCCCGGGCCGCCCATGCGGTGCTGGTGCATCCACGCGGCGTGGTGCTTGTGATGGTGATGGCCGTGGTGTCCGCCGCGGTGGCCGAGGATGAAGCCGGTGAAGAAGACGACCGCGACGATGAACACGATCCCGGCGACGATGGCGACCCACGCGGCGAGTTGGAAGACCCGCGGGGCGCGGTATGCCGCCACGGCTTCCGCGGCGGCCGGTGCGGTTGCGGTGGACGACCGCACGGTGGGGGTTTCAGCTGTTTCACTCATGAGACAAATGATGAAGGCGTTAACAATAGTTCGGGCTATGCATTGGTTATGTAGCAGCTGTGAGCCCGGCCCCGTCTGAAACGACGGGCCGCGCCGGCCGCCGACATCGCCTGCCCCGCCGCGCATTCCTGCGGTTTTCGCGCCGCGCGGCCCGCGCAAATAAGCGCATACCCGGCCCCACTCGCGGGCTTAGGATTGCTCTGGTGGTGACCGGCGCCACCGCACCGCCCGCGGCACAAGGAGTACGAGCGGCTATGACGCAGACGCTGAACGTCGAGTATCAGGAGCTCCTCGCGCGCGCCGCCGAGATCGAGCAACCGCTGCCGCCCGTCCCGTCCACCAACCCACCGGGGCCGTGTGGCCTGACGTTCGTCACCGACGCGGCCGCACGCCTCGCGCTCAACGCCGACAACGTGCGGATGTACCTCAAAGGGTGCGAACGGGAGTGGAAGGCGCTCGCCAAATCCCTGCGGAACGCGGCCAAGGCCTACGAGCAGGTCGAGACGGAGTCCGCGGAGGCCATTGCAAGCACGATGAACAGCGGTTCATCCGCGTCGTCGGTGGCGCCCGCGGCGGTGGTCGCGGACGAAGAGCCGTGGACCGCGCCCCCGCCGTTGCCGGCGGCGTCGACGATCGAGCTCCCCTACTACGAGGTGCGGCAGGCGGCGGCGGAGATCGAATCCGGCGACCAGGGCACCGCCTTCAGGGGGTTCGCGCAGGAATGGATTACGTTCCAGCGGGCCTTTCTGGAGCAGACCAATCGATTCCGGCTGTTCAACAGCTGGGAGGGTGAGGCCAGGGACAGCGTCGAGCAGAACTTCCAGAAACAGCGGGAATACGTGATAACGATGGCGGCGCTGTGCGGGGACCTCGCCAAGCAGGCCAACCGGGTCGTCGACGTGCACAAGAAGGCCGCCGGCAAGACCGGTTATCAGGACCAGTACGCGTTGGAGGGCGCGCATCCCACGTCCTATGAGGTCGCCCTCTGCGATTACTGGTATGCGTATTACTCGCAGAACAACCAGGCCTACTTGCCGTCGGCCATCGACTGGTACGAGAAACTTCAGGCGCAATCGGAATCCGCGCTGAGTTATTACGTGAAATACGCGAACTTGCCCCTGGCGCCGGTGAATCCCCCGCCTCCCCCCAAGGCCACGGTGATCCACGCCCCCGGTGAAGGACCCAAGCCCGAACCCAAGCCAGAACCCAAGCCCGACCCGAAGCCGAATCCGACGCCCGGTCTGAACACCCCGCAGCTTGGTCAGGTCGCGGGAGGCCTGCAGGGCCTCGGCCAGGGGATGCAGGGTGTGATGCAGGGCGTGCAGGGCGCCGCGCAAAGCTTCCAGGGCCTCGGGCAGGGGGGCGCGGCCCCGGCGACGCTCGCCTCGGACACCACCCCGGTGGACGACGAGAAGAAGAAGGAAGACGAAGCGAAGGCCGAGGAGGAAGCCAAGGCCCAAGAGGAAGCGAAGGCCGCCGAGGAAGCGAAGGCCGCCGAGGAAGCCCAACGGCAAGCGTCCCTCGCCGAAGGCGCCGCGCCCGGCGGACAGACGGCCGGGCCGGTTCCCACCGAGCCCCCGCCCACCGACCGGCCGGAGGCGCCGCCGAAGGAGATCGTCCTCTGACGCGGGCGGCACGCGGCCCGCGATTCAGCCGGCTGACTCCGGTTTGAACGGGTTGACCGCGAATTGGATGACCCGGTACGGCGCGGCCACCCGAGCGCGGGTGTCCCACTGGCTGACGAAGAGCCGTAGCTCGTCAAGGGTGGAACCGGGCGAGATGTACCCGCCGTACGGCTGCGCAAGCCGGTTGTCGTAGGGCGGCGGCAGGCTCTCGGCCGGCTCGGGCCACTCGTCGTGCTGCACCACCGTGGTCACCGGGGCGTCACCCAGCGCCGTCGGGTCGTCGGCGACGCGGACCTCCATGTTGCCGGTGACGGCGTTGAAATAGGACAACACCGCTTTGCCGTCGATCTGCCGCACGCACAGCTCGCCCACCGCGTCGGCCCACAGCGGGGTCGGGGGCTTACCCCAGCCGCCGCCCGGTCCGGCCGCCCAGCCCTGCCAGCGGGACCGGTCGGTAAACGATTGCGGGGGCACCCGATACAGCACGACCGGTTCCCTGCGGGTGAAGCTGTCGGCCACGATGTACACCCACCCGGTGGGCGAGTCCGGGGTGGGGATCGGGTCGTAGTAGCCACTGATCTGCGTCTGCGAGCCGCCCTGATACGAGGCCGGTCGCCGCGACCCGGCGACGGTCTGCCACCCCGCCCGCGCGGGCTCGGCCGTCACCAGCCGAGAGCTCTGCGGCTCGAGGTTCTTCGTCGTCGTCACCATCACGTAGTTGCGCCGGTTGATCTGCACCACCCCGGCGGGCAGTTGCGAGGAGCCTGCCGGGGTGGGATCGGCCAGCAACGGGTTGCCGATCCCGGTCACGCCGGTGTAGCGGACCCCGGCCGGGTCGTCGACGGACGCGGTGTCCACATGCAGCGCGACCGGCGCATACCAGCCGCCGAACCCCACCCCCTGCCCGGCGAAGCTGTCCCCGCAGACCTGCAGCAGCTCGGTGGGAAACTCGACGAACTCACACAGGTCGGTCGCGCCGATGCCGTAGTCCCCGGTGAGGGTGCCGGTGCCGGCGGTGGGGCCGATCCGCAGCACCTGCCCGGGCGCCAACGGCTGCACGATAGGCTCGGGGGCCGGCGCCGGCGGGTCGGCGTGCGCCACCCAAAACCATTGCGGCGCAAGCAGAGTCAGTGCAAGCGAGCACCGCGCGACCAGTCGGGTGTGGGCTGAGCTCGATGAGCCCACCCGCCGATTCACAGCTGGGCGGCCAGCAGCTCGGCGATCTGGATGGTGTTCAGCGCCGCCCCCTTGCGCAGGTTGTCTCCCGACACGAATAAGGCCAGGCCGCGCCCGTCGGGCACACCCGGGTCGCGCCGGATGCGGCCCACCAGGGAGTCGTCGACGCCCGCGGCCCCCAGCGGGGTCGGCACGTCGACCACCTTGACGCCGGGCGCGCCGTCGAGCAGCGCTCGCGCACGCTCCGGCGGCAGCGGCCGGGCGAATTCGGCGTTGATCGACAGCGAGTGTCCGGTGAACACCGGCACCCGGACGCAGGTGCCGCTCACCGCCAGGTCGGGGATGCCGAGGATCTTGCGGCTCTCGTGCCGCAGCTTCTGGTCCTCGTCGGTCTCCCCGGAGCCGTCGTCCACCAGCGAGCCGGCCAACGGCACCACGTTGAACGCGATGGGCGCGACATAGGTCTTGGGCGCCGGGAACTCGGCCGCGGAGCCGTCGTGCACCAGCTGCTCGGCGTCCGCGATGACCGCGCGCGCCTGCGTCGCCAGCTCCTCCACCCCGGCCAGCCCGCTGCCGGACACCGCCTGGTAGCTGGAGACCACCATGCGCACCAGCTCGGCCTCGTCGTGCAGCACCTTGAGCACCGGCATCGCGGCCATCGTGGTGCAGTTCGGGTTGGCGATGATGCCCTTGGGTCGGTGGTGGGCGTCCCTCTCGAAGTTCACCTCGGACACCACCAGCGGCACCTCGGGGTCCTTGCGCCAGGCCGACGAATTGTCGATCACGGTCACCCCGGCGGCGGCGAACCGCGGCGCCTGCACCAGCGACATCGTCTTGCCGGCCGAGAACAGCGCGATGTCCAGACCCGCGGGGTCCGCCGTGGCGGCGTCCTCGACCTCGATCTCCTGCCCGCGGAACTCCAGCTTGCGGCCCTGCGAACGGGCCGACGCGAAGAACCGCACCGACGTGGCGGGGAAGTCCCGCTCGTCGAGCAACCTGCGCATCACCTGGCCGACCTGGCCGGTGGCGCCTACAACTCCGATCGCAACCATTTACCTGCCCGTTCCCGCATACACCGTCGCCTTCTCGTCACCGCCGAGCCCGAACGCCTCGTGCAACGCCACGACGGCCTTGTCTAGTTCGGTGTCCCGGCACAGCACCGAGATGCGGATCTCGGAGGTGGAGATCAGCTCGATGTTGACGCCGACGGCGGCCAGGGCCTCACAGAAGGTCGCGGTGACGCCGGGGTGGCTGCGCATGCCCGCGCCGATCAGCGACACCTTGCCGATGTGGTCGTCGTACAGCAGCTGGGTGAACCCGATCTCGTCGGAGAGCGCGTCCAGCTTGGCCACCGCCGTGGGCCCGCTGTCGCGCGAGCAGGTGAACGTGATGTCGGTCTTGCCGTCCTCGATCTTGGAGACGTTCTGCAGCACCATGTCGATGTTGACGTCGGCGTCGGCGACGGCCCGGAACACCCGGGCGGCGTACCCCGGGATGTCGGGGATGCCGACGACGGTCACCTTGGCCTCGCTGCGGTCGTGCGCGACTCCGGTCAGGATTGGGTCTTCCATGGCTATGTCCTTGATCGATCCGACGACGACGGTGCCGGGCTTGTCCGAGTAGGACGAGCGGACGTGCACCGGAATGTTGTACCGGCGGGCGTATTCCACGCAGCGCAGCATCAGCACCTTCGCGCCGCAGGCCGCCATTTCGAGCATCTCCTCGAAGGTCACCTTGTCCAACCGGCGCGCGTTGTGCACGATCCGCGGGTCCGCGGTGAAGATGCCGTCCACGTCGGTGTAGATCTCGCAGACGTCGGCGTGCAGCGCGGCGGCCAGCGCCACGGCCGTGGTGTCCGAACCACCCCGGCCCAGCGTGGTGACGTCGCGGGTGTCCTGGCTGACGCCCTGGAATCCGGCGACCAGCACGATGCGCCCCTCGTCGAGCGCGTCCTGCAGGCGCCCGGGCGTGACCTCGATGATCTTGGCGTTGCCGTGGGTGCCGGTGGTGATGACGCCGGCCTGGGAACCGGTGAACGAGCGCGCCTGCGCGCCCAGCGATTCGATGGCCATGGCCACCAGCGCGTTGGAGATGCGCTCGCCCGCGGTCAGCAGCATGTCGAGTTCGCGCGGCGGTGGGGCCGGGCAGACCTGCTGGGCCAGGTCCATCAGGTCGTCGGTGGTGTCGCCCATCGCGGAGACCACCACGACGACGTCGTTGCCCTGCTTCTTGGTCGCGACGATCCGCTCGGCGACACGGCGAATCCGGTCGGCGTCGGCCACCGAGGATCCGCCGTATTTTTGTACGACGAGCGCCACGTTTCTCTTTCCGTTCGCGGAGATAGGTCGCAAACAGAATACGTGGGTCCGCGCGCTCGGGTCCGGTCGCCGTCGCCGGGCTACCGGCCGGCCGCTACGACGACACCAGCTGGATCGCCCAGAAGTCGCTGGCCAGATGGGCCCCGTTGATGGGCGCGCTGTCGGACGCCGACTTTGCCCCGGTCAGGTACGCGTACGGCATGTAGAAGTAGCCGTGGTCGCCCCACGAGTCTCCCCACGAGTTACGAACGATCAAGTGTCCCTTGGGATCCGAATAGCCGACGGCGAGCACAGCGTGGCCGCCGACCGTCGACTCGCCCGGTTTGGGCATGGGCATGACGCCCGTGTGCGCGACGGCCTGCGACTCGAAGCTCTCGTAGACGGTGAAGCCGAACACCACGGGTAGTGCCGAGGAGATCGCGTCCTTCAGGTCGCCCAGCGTCTGGATCGACTCGTATTGCATCGCCTTGTCCGTGAGCGCCGCCACATAGCAACGCTTCGGCGGCTTGACCGTGAACATGCCGAGGTCATAGGGCCACAGCGTCTCCTGGCAGACCCCGTCGGAGTTGACCGTTTTGATGCCGTCCCTGATGACCGCACCCGAGTCGCTGGACACGGTGCCTTCGAGGGCGCGTTCGTTGTAGTAGATGAACAGTCGCGACGGCACGAAGTCCGGCAGACCCTGCCGGTCCCGCTCGTACTCCATCGCGGCGGCAATAGCGTTGCCGGTGCAGGAGCCGAGCTGCCCCTGGTCGTAGACCGGTGGCATCGACGGCCGCAGGTCGGCTTCGGCGGGCGCCGGCGTCCGCAGCCTCGCCGTGTAGACCCGGTCGCGCACGTCCGGAAGCTGCGGCCGCCAGCCGTAACCGCGAACGTGACTCCAATCAAGCATTGCCTCAACGTCTTTGACGCGTGGGGACTCTCGTAAAGCCGTCATGACACCCTCCTGTTTGTGTGGCTTCCCCGACCGTAGGGCCCGAGAACGCGGGTTGGCGTGAGTAGTGCGGTACTCGATTTCGGCGGCTCGCCGGCCACCCGGTGCCGGCCGGAGCCCGGCGGCCGCCGCTGTCGCAGCCAGCAGATTTCGATCGACGCGCCAATCGCGGTAGAGTGCTCCTCGTGCAGCGGGTGCTCCTCCTCGGACGCCGCGACGGGGTCTGATCCAGACCGGCCTCCCGTCGCGGGTGTTCGCGATGCGCCGGTCTGAGGTTCCTTCTGACACCCCCGGAGCAAATACCGTGACTTCCAATCCCGACTCCTTCACCTCGACACGATCGATCGTCAAACCCGCGGGCCCGCCGGGGCCCGGCCAGCCCGCGTGGAATCCGCAGCGCGGTTCGGCGATGCCGGTCAACCGGTACCGGTCCTTCGCCGAGGAAGTCGAAGCCATCCGCCTGCCCGACCGCACCTGGCCCGAGCGGGTCATCGACCGCGCCCCGCTGTGGTGCGCGGTCGACCTGCGCGACGGCAACCAGGCGCTGATCGACCCGATGAGCCCCACCCGCAAGCGCCGCATGTTCGATCTGCTGGTCCGGATGGGTTACAAGGAGATCGAGGTCGGGTTCCCGTCGGCCAGTCAAACCGACTTCGACTTCGTCCGCGAGATCATCACCGAGGGCGCCATTCCCGACGACGTCACCATCCAGGTGCTGACGCAATGCCGCCCCGAGCTCATCGAGCGCACCTTCACCGCGTGCGAGGGCGCGCCGCGCGCCATCGTGCACTTCTACAACTCGACGTCAATCCTGCAGCGCCGCGTGGTGTTTCGCGCCGACCGGGCCGCGGTGCAGGCCATCGCCACCGACGGCGCCCGCAAGTGCGTCGAGGAGGCCGCCAAATACCCTGGCACCCAATGGCGTTTCGAGTATTCGCCGGAGTCCTACACCGGAACGGAACTGGAATACGCCAGGCAGGTGTGTGACGCCGTCGGCGAGATCATCGCCCCGACGCCCGACAATCCGATCATCTTCAACCTGCCCGCCACGGTGGAGATGGCCACCCCCAACGTGTACGCCGACTCGATCGAGTGGATGAGCCGCAACCTGGCCAACCGGGAGTCGGTCATCCTGAGCCTGCATCCGCACAACGATCGCGGAACCGCTGTCGCCGCAGCCGAATTGGGCTTCGCCGCCGGCGCCGACCGCATCGAGGGTTGCCTGTTCGGCAACGGCGAGCGCACCGGCAACGTGTGCCTGGTGACGTTGGGGCTCAACCTGTTCTCCCGCGGCGTGGACCCGCAGATCGACTTCTCCAACATCGACGAGATCCGTCGCACGGTGGAGTACTGCAACCAGTTGCCGGTGCACGAGCGTCACCCCTACGGCGGCGACCTGGTCTACACCGCGTTCTCCGGCAGCCATCAGGACGCCATCAACAAGGGCCTGGACCAGATGAAGATCGACGCGGACGCCGCGGACTCCGACGTCGAGGACATGCTGTGGCAGGTGCCGTACCTGCCGATCGACCCCAAGGACGTCGGGCGCACCTACGAGGCGGTGATCCGGGTCAACTCGCAGTCCGGCAAGGGCGGCGTGGCCTACATCATGAAGTCCGACCACGGCCTGGCCCTGCCCCGGCGGCTGCAGATCGAGTTCTCCCAGGCGATCCAGAAGATCACCGAGGGCGAGGGCGGCGAGGTCTCGCCCAAGGAGATGTGGGACGCGTTCTACGAGGAGTACCTGGCCCCGGTGTGGCCGCTGGAACGGATGAAACAGCGGGTCGAGGCGTCGGAGGAGGACAGCGGCACCACCACGATCTCGGCGACCGTGAAGGTCAACGGCAAGGAAACCGAGATCAGCGGCGCCGGCAACGGCCCCCTGGCCGCGTTCGTCCACGCGCTGGACAGTGTCGGGTTCAACGTCGCGGTCCTCGACTACTCCGAGCACGCGATGAGCGCCGGTGACGACGCGCAGGCCGCGGCGTACGTGGAGGCGTCGGTGAACGGCCGCACCGTCTGGGGCGTCGGCATCGCGCCGTCGATCACGACCGCGTCGCTGCGCGCCGTCGTGTCGGCGGTCAATCGGGCGTCGCGGGTCTAGCCGTCGAAGTACGTCCCCAGCAGCCGGTCCACCAGGCCGGCGGGGTCGCCGGGTGCGCCCCCGATGGTCAGGTTGCTGAACACGTAGCCGTTGAGCAGGCGGCTCAGCTCCTCCATCTGCTCGGGCTCGGGCGTATAGCCCGCCGCCTCGAAGATCAGCGTGGCACTCTGCACCGCGGCTACCTGGAGGTCCTTCAGGAACGGCCGCAACTCGGGCCGGCGGGTGCCCTCCATGAACAGCTCGAACCGGGCCAGCGTGAACCGGCGGAACTGCTCGTCGGGCACCGAAAGCAGTTGCGTCATCAGCGCTTTGACGCCATCGCGGGTGAGCGATCCGATCGCGTCCCGCAGGGCTTCGACGCGCCGCCAGTGCAACTCGACGGTGCGCGCGGCCGTGGCTTCCAGCAGGGACTGGCGCGTCCGGAAGTAGTTCGAGGTCGTCCCGGCGGGCAGGCCGGCGCGGTCGTCGACCTGGCGATGCGTCAGCCCGCCGACGCCCACGTCGGCCAGGATGTCAATCGCGGCGTCGAGCAACTGCGCGCGGCGCTCCGGGTTGGGCGGCATCAGTCTTGCAAGCGCAGTCGCCAGAACATGGTCAGGAACGCCGGATAGACGACGAGCAGCAACAGATAGCTGAACCACATCGGAAACCAGGTCACGAACTTCAGGTCTTTGATCACGTAGTCGAGATAGATGTGCAGCGGCACGCTGCCGGCGATGTAGACCACCGATGCGGTGAACAGCGCCCGGTGCCGATTGCCGGAAAATTTGACGCGCCGCCATACCAGGATGCCGGTGATGCCGGCGTACGTCATGGGCACCAGCAGGATCCGGTCGTTGGTCAGCGTCGCGGCGTGCTGCAGGGTGAGGGCGTCGCCGAAGATCACGCGGTAGAGATGCAGGGCGCACCCGAGCGAGATGGTCAGCATGGCCGCGGGTCGGAAGAAGTAGCCGTGTCGGCGGAAGGACGCCCACCACGAACGCCTATCTACTACATCTGTAGTGGTCCTCATGTCGCAACGGTAGCACTACAGGCGTAGTGGTACAAGGGGTTCCTCAGAACAGCGCGAGCTGCTGGTCGACCTCGGTGGTGTCGGTGAACTCCTCCATGCTGGTGCCACCGAGGACGACGCGGATCGAGTCCATGAACTGCGCGTCGGAGATCACCGGCACCCCTAACTGGCGGGCCAGGTAGCCCTTGCCCTGATCCGGCGCCGGATCGTTGCACACCACCAGCGACGTCTCGCCGTCAACGGCGTCGGTGTAGGCCAGCCCGGCATGCAGGATGCGCTCGACGAGTTCCTCGTGGGTGCGGCCGACCTCGGCCGCGAGGGCCACCCGCATGCCCTGGACCAGGGGCCTGCCGCACACATACAACCCGGGGTTCAGATACGGGCAGGGCATCCGCGAGGCGAGCACCTTCAACGGGCGCAGCTCGTCGTGGGTGACCCGGCCGTTGGGCCAGCGGCGGCGGGTCACCGGGTGCACCGGCAGCCAGATGTCGCGTTCGCGCGCCCGCTCGAGCGCCGAGGCGAGCACACCCGTCAGCACCATCGCGTCGTCGAAGGCGTCATGCGGCCGTTCCTGGGTCACGCCCCAGTGCGCCGCGAGCGTCTCCAACCGCAGATTGTCGATGCCGAGGTCCAACCGCCGGGCCAGCTCGACCGTGCACATGACGGATTCGATGGGAAGTTCGGCCTCGGCGAGCTCGGCTTCGGCGGCCAGGAACGCGTAGTCGAATGCGACGTTGTGCGCCACCAGCGTGCGGCCGTCCAGCACCTTGATCACGTCGTCCACGACGTCGGCGAACTGCGGCTGGTCCTCCAGCATGGCGGCGGTGAGCCCGTGCACGTGGGTGGGACCTGGGTCCACGCCGGGGTTGAGCAGGCTGACCACGGATTGTTCGACGCGGCCGTCGCCGTCGAGACCGAGCACCGCCAGGCTGATGACCCGCGCCTGGCCCGGCCGGAAGCCGGACGTCTCGACGTCGATGACGGCCCAGCCCCCGTCCGGCTCGCTGGCCGGCCGCCCCCAGGACACCCGGTTCATGAATTGAGGATGGCACGTCCGACCGACATCGCCTGGTCGCTGCGCCGCCGTGTCGGTCGCTGAATTCGATCAGGGCGACCCGCAGCGCCCGGCGCTCTGCACCGCGCTCGCGATCGCCCTTAGCCGATCAGGGCGACCCGCAGCGCCCGGCGCTCTGCACCGCGCTCGCGATCGCCCTTAAACTGCCCGGGTGGTTACCGCCCGTGCACGCCTTGCCCTCGCCGCGGGAGCGAGCGCGCGCTGGGCCTCGCGGGTGACCGGTCGCGGGGCCGGGGCCATGATCGGTGGCCTGATCGCGATGACCCTGGACCGCTCGGTGCTGCGTCAGCTCGCGGCCGGACGCCGCACCGTCGTCGTCACCGGCACCAACGGCAAGTCGACCACCACCCGGATGACCGCCGCCGCCCTGGGCACGCTGGGCGCGGTGGCCACCAACGCCGAGGGCGCGAACATGGACGCCGGGCTGGTGGCGGCGCTGGCGGCCAACCGCGCGGCGCCGCTGGCGGCCCTGGAAGTCGACGAGATGCACGTGCCGCACGTTTCGGACGCCGTCGAGCCGGCCGTCATCATCCTGCTCAACCTGTCCCGCGACCAGCTGGACCGCGTCGGCGAGATCAACGTCATCGAGCGCACGCTGCGGGCGGGGCTGGTCCGGCACCCCGGGACGGTCGTGGTCGCCAACTGCGACGACGTGCTGATGACGTCGGCGGCCTACGACAGTCCAAATGTGGTGTGGGTGGCCGCCGGCGGCTCCTGGGCGAACGACTCGGTCAGCTGCCCGCGCAGCGGCGAGGTCATCGTCCGCGACCAGGGCCACTGGTATTCGACGGGGGCCGACTTCAAGCGGCCCAGCCCGCAGTGGTGGTTCGACGATGACACCCTGTACGGGCCCGACGGGCTGGCCCTGCCGATGCGGTTGGCGCTGCCGGGCGCGGTGAATCGTGGCAACGCCGCCCAGGCCGTCGCCGCCGCCGTCGCGCTCGGCGCCGACCCGGCGAAGGCGGTGGCCGCCGTTTCGGGCGTCGACGAGGTCGCCGGCCGCTACCGGACCGTCCGGGTGGGCGCGCACGAGGTGCGAATCCTGCTCGCCAAGAACCCGGCCGGTTGGCAGGAGGCGCTGTCGATGGTGGACAAGCACGCGGCCGGGGTGGTGATCGCGGTCAACGGGCAGGTGCCCGACGGCGAGGACCTGTCCTGGCTGTGGGACGTGCGCTTCGAGCACTTCGAAGAGACAGCGGTCGTCGCGGCGGGCGAACGCGGCACCGACCTGGCGGTGCGCCTCGGGTACGCGGGGGTCGAGCACACGCTGGTGCACGACACCGTGGCGGCCATCGCGTCCTGCCCGCCGGGGCGGGTCGAGGTCGTCGCCAACTACACCGCCTTCCTGCAGCTGCAACGGGCGTTGGCGCGCCATGGCTGACTCGACCGTGCGGATCGGGCTGGTGCTGCCCGACGTGATGGGCACCTACGGCGACGGCGGCAACGCGCTGGTGCTGCGCCAGCGGCTGCGGTTGCGGGGCATCCCCGCCGAGATCGTCGAGATCACGCTGGCCGACCCGGTGCCGGACTCGCTGGACCTCTACACCCTGGGCGGGGCGGAGGATTACGCGCAGCGGTTGGCCACCCGGCACCTGATCAAACATCCGGGGCTGCAGCGCGCCGCGGAGCGGGGGGCGCCCGTGCTGGCGATCTGCGCGGCCGTCCAGGTGCTCGGCCAGTGGTACGAGACGTCGGCGGGCGAACGGGTCGACGGCGTCGGCATGCTCGAAGCCACCACCTCGCCGCAGGATGCCCGGACCATCGGCGAGCTGATCACCAAGCCGCTGCTGCCCGGGCTGACCCAACGGCTCACCGGTTTCGAGAACCACCGGGGCGGCACGGTTCTCGGTCCCGCGGCGGCGCCGCTGGGCGCGGTGACCAAGGGCGCGGGCAACCGGGCGGGCGACGGCTTCGACGGCGCGGTGCAGGGCAGCGTCGTCGCCACCTATATGCACGGGCCGTGCCTGGCCCGCAACCCCGAACTGGCCGACCTGTTGCTGGGCAAAGTGGTGGGCGCCCTGGCGCCGCTGGACCTGCCAGAGGTGGAGCTGTTACGCCGGGAGCGATTGGGGGCGCGCTGAAGTGAGGAAAGACATCGCCAGGGGCAGCCGGCCGGCGTTGGCGGGCGGCGGCGCCCTGCTAGTCGCAGCCGCGTTGATCGCGCCGGTGCCCGCGCACGCCGCCCCGGAGGTGCCCAGCGGCCGGTACACCGTGCTCTATACCGACAGCGACAAGTCGACCAATTGGATGTTCGCCCCGTGCGGGTCGGACTGCACGCTGGCGACCTCGCAGGACGGCGGGACGTTCGTCATCAGCTGGGAGTTCGACCTCGCGAACGGACGCTGGACCCACAGCGGCGCGACGCAGGCGCCGTGCGCGAACGGAGCCTCCGTCCCGGCAACCGTCGACTACAGCTTCGACGCCATGTCGCTTGCCGGTGAGGGTCGGACGACCACGTCGGACGGGTGTGGCGGCGGTCCGGGCTCGACCGTCACTCGGCCGTTCCGGTTAACCAAGTCCTGAGCGACCTCAGACCATCGCCCGGCGGCCGGCGAGCGCGCGACCCAGCGTGAGTTCGTCGGCGAACTCCAGGTCGCCGCCCATCGGCAGGCCGGACGCGATCCGGGTGACGGTCAGCCCCGGGATGTCACGCAGCATCCGGACCAGGTAGGTGGCGGTGGCCTCGCCCTCGGTGTTGGGGTCGGTCGCGATGATCACCTCGGTGATGTCGACGCCGTCGACCCGCTCCCCGATCCGGCTCAGCAGCTCGCGGATCCGCAGCTGCTCGGGCCCCACCCCGGACAGCGGATCCAGCGCACCGCCCAACACGTGGTAGCGGCCGCGGAACTCTCGGGTGCGCTCGACGGCCTGCACATCCTTGGGCTCCTCGACGACGCACACCAGGGAGCCGTCCCGACGCGGATCCGAGCAGATCCGGCAGCGCTCGTTGTCCGAGACGTTGCCGCACACCGCACAGAACCGCACACCGTCGCGCACCTTCGCCAGCGCCGCGGTCAGCCGGTCGATGTCCGGCGGTTCCACGGACAACAGGTGGAAGGCGATGCGCTGGGCGCTCTTGGGCCCGATACCCGGCAGCTTGCCGAGCTCGTCGATCAAATCCTGGACGGGTCCTTCGAACATGAACGATCTAAAGCCCCGGCGCCGGCGCCGGTGGCTGGCCCGGCGGCGGCCCGCCGAATCCGCCGGCCAGCGCCCCCAGCCGCTCCTGCGCCATGCGGGTGACCTGCTTGGAGGCGTCGGACATGGCCCCGACGATCAAGTCTTGCAGCGTCTCGACGTCGCCGGGGTCGACCACCTTGGGATCGATCTGCACCGCGACCACCTCACCGCTGCCCTTCACCGTCACCCGGACCAGGCCGCCGCCGGCCTCGCCGTGCACCTCGGCGTTGGCGAGTTGTTGCTGGGCTTCCATCAACTTCTGCTGCATCTGCTGCGCCTGGGCGAGCAGCGCCGACATGTCGCCTCCGGGTTGCATGACAGTCCCCTCGCATCTTGGTCTCGAGTTGGTTTCGCCTGCGGGTGTCCGGCGATTCGAAACCCCCAGCGTAGACCGCGCGAGGCTACCTTTGCGCCGTGGACCTACGAGCGAGCAGGCGTGTCGGCATCAGGTTGGTCATCGGTGTGCTGGTTGCCGCTTCGGCGGCGATCACCCCGTCCACGACCCCCGCCGCGTGGGCGGTCCCGTCCAACATCGCCGGCATGGTGGTCTTCATCGATCCCGGCCACAACGGTTCCAACGACGCCTCCATCAACCGGCAGGTTCCCACCGGCCGCGGCGGAACCAAGGACTGCCAGGCCAGCGGGACGTCGACCAACAGCGGCTACCAGGAACACACCTTTACCTGGGACACCGCCCTGCGGGTGCGTGCGGCGTTGAACGCCCTGGGCGTCCGGACCGCGATGGCGCGGGGGAACGACACCGGCCTGGGGCCCTGCGTCGACGAGCGTGCCAACATGGCCAACGCGCTGCACCCCAACGCGGTTCTGAGCATCCACGCCGACGGCGGACCGGCGTCGGGCCGGGGATTCCACGTCAACTACTCCGCCCCGCCGCTCAACCAGGTGCAGGCCGGGCCGTCGGTGCAATACGCCCGGATCATGCGCGACCAGATGCAGGCCTCCGGGATCCCGCCGGCCAACTACATCGGGCAGAACGGGCTGTACGGGCGCTCGGACCTGGCCGGGCTGAACCTTGCGCAGTACCCGTCGATCCTGGTCGAGTGCGGCAACATGAAGAACCCCGCCGATTCTGCGCTGATGGAGTCGGCCGAGGGCCGGCAGAAATACGCCGACGCGATGGTCCGCGGCGTCGCCGGTTTCCTGGCCTCCCAGGGCCAGGCGCAGTAGAGCGCCCGCCGCGGAAGCGGTTCTCCGCCGGGCCGTCCGACCAATCCCGGCTTAACACCTGGCTAACACACTGATCGCAACGAGGAATTTGCCTCAACGCGGCGCGCGCCCAGGTGACCTTATGTATGGTTTGTTGCACGCATGTCGACTTGCGGTGTGGGAGAACCGATGATCGTCACTCTGTCGACAACGACAATGACAACGCGCTCGTCGCGGCCGGTGACAACCGGAGCGGGACGGGTCGGGGCGGGACTTCGCCGAGGCTTCGGCCACCTGCCGGACGGGCGAGAACACGCCCATCTGCGCTGCGTGCGTGCGCCGCGCCCGGCCCAATTGAATATCGGGGGCGGCGAAGGAGCGGCAGCGACCGCCCCGGCGCGGCCACCGGGATACAGGGCTTCGAGGCTGGGCAAGGCCGGATGAAATTAGCGGGCCGGACGCGTCCACTGCTGGGGCGGCAAACGGGAGCGTGGCCTTCGCGGGCATCGGGTCACTCCCGCGCGCACTGGCGGCCCGCTCTGTCGGTGGAGAACGGTGCCAATTTGCTTAGGAAGGTCACGAGCAAAGCACGGCGAGAGCACGAACGGCGGGGATCCACCAACCGATTTGGGCTCGAACGCTCGTACCGCCCCGTCGGATAAGAAGAGGGTGAACGGCCGTGGAGCCAGCGGGTGCCACTTCCACTGCTGTCATCGGCATGGCCTGTCGACTGCCGGGCGGAATCGACTCTCCCGAGCGGTTGTGGGAGGCGTTGCTACGCGGGGATGACCTCGTCACCGAGGTGCCCCCCGACCGGTGGGACGCCGAGGAGTACTACGACCCGCAGCCGGGGGTGCCGGGTCGCTCGGTGACCAAGTGGGGCGCGTTCCTCGACGACGTCGCCGGGTTCGACTGCGACTTCTTCGGGATCACCGAGCGCGAGGCCGTCGCGATCGACCCACAGCACCGATTGCTGCTGGAAACCTCTTGGGAGGCAATGGAACACGCCGGGCTGACGCGCGAGACCGTGGCCGGATCGCTCACCGGGGTGTTCGTCGGTTTGACGCACGGCGACTACCAGCTGCTGGCCGCCGACGCGCACGCCGTGGAGGGTCCGTACGGATTCTCGGGCAGCAGCTTCAGTTTGGCGTCCGGCCGCATCGCGTACGCGTTGGGCGTCCACGGCCCGGCGATGACCGTGGACACCGCATGTTCGTCGGGGCTGACGGCGGTGCACCTGGCCTGCCAGAGCCTGGGGAACGGGGAAAGCGACCTCGCCCTCGCGGGCGGCGCCACCGTGATCCTGGATCCGCGAAAGTTCGTGGCGGGCTCGGCGGAAGGCATGCTGTCCCCCTCCGGGAGGTGTCACGCGTTTGACGTCGCGGCCGACGGATTCGTCTCCGCCGAAGGCTGTGTGGTGGTGCTGCTCAAGCGGTTGTCCGATGCGCTGCGCGACGGTGATCGCGTCCTGGCCGTGATCCGCGGCTCCGCCGCCAATCAAGACGGCCACACCGTGAACATCGCGACCCCGTCGGTTGCCGCGCAGACCGCGGTGTACCGGGCGGCGCTGGCCGCCGCCGGCGTCGACGCCGGCAGCATCGGCATGGTGGAGACCCACGGCACCGGAACGCCGGTCGGTGATCCGGTCGAATACGCAAGCCTCGCAGCGGTTTACGGCGCGGACGGCCCCTGTGCGCTGGGCGCGGTCAAGACCAATCTCGGGCATGCCCAGGCGGCGGCCGGCCCGATCGGCCTGATGAAGGCGATTCTGGCCGTGCAGCACGGCGTGGTGCCGAAGAATCTGCACTTCACCAGCCTGCCCGACGAGATGGCCGCGATCGACACGAATCTTTTCGTGCCGCAATCGATTACCCCCTGGCCCGGCAGCGGCGGGCATCCCCGGCGGGCGGCGGTGTCCTCCTATGGGCTGTCCGGAACCAACGCTCACGTCATCGTCGAGCAGGCGCCCGAACCCCCTGCCGATCAGGTCCTTTCGCCCGAGCCGGTGACGGCGGCCCCGCTGGTGTTTCCGCTGTCGTCGAGCTCGGCCGGGGAGCTGCGCCGCACCGCAGGCAGGCTGGCCGACTGGCTGGCGGCACGCGAGGACGTGCAGTTACCGGACCTGGCGTACACGCTGGCGCGTCGGCGCGTGCACCGCCCGGTGCGCGGCGCCGTCATCGCGGACGGCCGCCCGGAGCTCATCGAGGCCTTGCGTGAGATGGCCGCCGGCGACAGTCCCTGCCCGGCCGCGACCGGCCAGGACGACCGCGGCGCGGTGTGGGTTTTCTCGGGGCAGGGCTCGCAATGGGACCGGATGGGCGCTGAATTGCTCACGGCTGAGCCGGTTTTCGCCGCGACCGTCGCCGCGGCCGAGCCCCTGATCGCGCACGAGTCGGGATTCTCGGTGACCGAGGCGCTGACCGGCTCGCAGGCCGTCACCGGTATCGATCGGGTTCAGCCGACCCTGTTCACCATGCAGGTCGCGCTGGCCGCAACCCTGCGCGCATACGGCGCGCACCCCGGCGCGGTCATCGGGCATTCCCTGGGCGAGGTCGCCGCGGCCGTCGTCGCCGGGGCCCTATCGCTTCAGGACGGGGCGCGCGTCATCTGCCGGCGCTCGCGGCTGATGTCCCGCATCGCCGGCGCCGGCGCGATGGCGTCGGTGGAACTGCCTGCCCAGCAAGTGCTTTCGGAGTTGGTCGCCCGCGGCGTCGACGACGCCGTGGTGGCGGTGGTGGCCTCGCCGCAGTCCACGGTGATCGGCGGTGCCACCCAAACGGTCCGCGACATGGTCGCGGCCTGGGAGCTACACGACGTGATGGCCCGCGAAATCGCCGTCGACGTCGCCTCGCACTCCCCGCAGGTCGATCCGATCCTCGACGACCTGGCCGACGCGCTCGCGGAGCTGCGCCCGATGCCGCCGGACGTCCCCTTCTTCTCGGCGACGTTGTACGACGCGCGCGAGCGGCCGCTGTGCGACGCCGAGTATTGGGTGCAAAACCTCCGCCAGATGGTGCGGTTCGCCCCGGCGGTCCGGGCCGCCCTCGAGGAGGGGTACCGGGTCTTCGCGGAACTGGCGCCGCACCCGCTGCTCACCCATGCGATCGAACAGACCGCCCGCAGCCTCGACATGCCGCTGGCCGCGCTGGCCGCGATGCGCCGCGGCCAGCCGATGCCGCACGGGCTGCGCGGCTTCGTGGCCGAGCTGCACAACGCGGGCGCCCCGGTCGACTTCTCCGTGCTCTACCCGAATGGCCAGCTGGTGGATGCGCCGTTGCCCACCTGGACCCACCGTCGGCTGTTCTTGGGCCGGGGTGAGCGGGAACCGTCGACGCGGGGCGGCACCATTGCGGTCCATCCGCTGCTGGGCGCGCACGTGCGCCTCCTGGAGGAACCCGAACACCACGTCTGGCAGGCCGAGGTCGGCACCGCCGCCCAGCCGTGGCTGGGCGATCACCAAATCCGCGACGTCGCCGTGCTTCCCGCGGCGGCGTACTGCGAGATGGCGCTGGCCGCCGCGCGCACCGTGCTCGGTGACCCCGCCGAGGTGCACGACCTGCGCTTCGAACAGGCGCTGCTGCTGGACGAGCAGACCACCGTCAGCGCCTCGGCGACGGTCTCGTCGCCGGGCACGGTCCGATTCGCCGTCGAAACCAAACAGCAAGGGCCCCATGCGACGGCGGTCCTGCGCGCCGCCGCCGACCAGCGGCCGGCCACCCGCGACGTGCCCGCGCTGCTTGCCGCCCACCCGCGCCGCGAGGACGGCGCAGAGGTGCGCGCACGCCTGGACCGGCGCGGTGTTCGCTACGGCCCGGCGTTCAGCGGCCTGATCGCGTTGCACACCGGTGAGCAGGAGACCGAAACCGTCCTGGCCGAGGTCGCCCTGCCCGGCCAAATCCGTTCACAACAACAGGCTTACGGGGTTCACCCGGCGTTGCTCGACGCGTGCTTCCAGTCGATCGCGGCGCATCCGCGGGTGCAGGCCCTGGGCCAGGACGTGTTGGCACTGCCGCTCGGCATCGGACGGATTCGTTTCCACGGCGCGGCCAAGACCGCCCGCTACTGCTACACACGGGTGACCAGAGCCGACCTCTCCGGGGTGGAGGCCGACCTCGACATCCTCGATGGGGATGGGGTGACCCTCCTGGTGTTGCAAGGGCTGCGGTTGGGCACCGGGGCATCCGGCCCCGAGCACCACGATCGCCTATTGGCGGAGCGGTTGCTGAGCATCGAATGGCGACAGCGGGATTTGCCCGAGGCGCAGTACGCCAGCGCCGGGACCTGGCTGCTGGTCAACACCGCCAGCGATCTGGGTTTGACGGATGCGCTGAAACGCGCTGGCGGGCAATGCATCACCATGTGCTGGCCAGCTGGCGCCGATCACGTCGCGGCCGCCACGGAGCTCCGCGATCAACTGCGAAATGGCGGATTCAGCGGGATGGTGGTGCTGACGGGATCGCGAACCGACGCGACCGATGACGAATCCCCGCGGTTGGGTTGTGAATCCGTGCAGCATCTGGTCCGCATCACCCGCGAATTCGCGGACTTCCCCGCGGCCCTTCCGCGTCTCTACGTGGTGACGCGTAACGCCCAGACCGTGGTGGCCGGCGACGTGGCCAACCTGGAGCAGGCCGGGCTGCGCGGCTTGGTGCGGGTGATCGGCACCGAAAATCCGCACCTGCGCGCCACGCAGATCGACGTGGACCAAACCACCGACCCCGAGCACCTGGCCCGGCAACTGCTCAGCGGGTCGGACGAGGACGAGACCGCGTGGCGAGAGGACACCTGGTATACGGCGCGGTTGTCCCCCGCCCCGCTGCGGCCCGAGGAGCGGCGCACCTCCGTCGCCGACCTCGGGCAGGACGGGATGCGTCTGCAAATCGGCGCCGCCGGCGACCTCGGGTCAATGGAACTCGTCTCCTGCGAACGCGTTTCGCCCGGGCCGGGTCAGATAGAGGTCGCGGTCAGCGCTTCGGGAATCAACTACGCCGACCTGCCGGCCGCGCTGAACGGTGACCCGCGGCGGCCGCCGGGTACCGATTTCGCCGGAGCGGTGACCGCGGTCGGCCCCGGCGTCGTCGGGCCCAAGGTGGGCGATCGCGTCGGGGGTCTGTGCGCCGGGGGCTGTTGGGGCACCTTCGTCACCTGTGACGCGCGCCTGGCGGTCACCCTGCCGGCCGGGCTGTCCGACGAAGCGGCGGCGGCGATTCCGACGTCGCACGCCGTCGCGTATCACGGATTACACGAGCTGGCCCGCATGAAGGCCGGTGATCGGGTTTTGATCCACTCCGCGACCGGTGGGGTCGGGCAGGCCGCGATCGCGATGGCCCGCGCCGCGGGCGCCGAGGTCTTCGCCACCGCTGGCAGCGAGGCACGCCGGGAACTGTTGCGCGACAACGGCATCGATCACGTGTACGACTCGCGAGACACCGCTTTCGCCGAGCTGATACGCCGTGACACCGATGGGTACGGCGTGGACATCGTGCTCAACTCGGCTCCCGGCGCCGTCCAACGGGCCGGAATCGAATTGCTCGCGCCCGGAGGGCGATTCATCGACATCAGCGGGCACGAGGCCCGCCTGGGCCAATTCCCCGCGCGCAACCTCGCGTTCCACAGCGTGGATCTCAAGTTGCTGGCGGCCAGCCAGCCAGACCACGTACATGCCCTGTTGACAACGGTGTACCGGCTGATAGCGGACGGCGCGCTCCCGACGCCGAGCGGCACGCACTACCCGCTTGCCGACGCCGACAGCGCCCTTCGCATGATGCAGGGCGCCCGGCACATCGGCAAACTCGTGCTCGACGTACCCCACAGCGGCGTGCGCCGGGTGGTGGTGCCGCCGGCCCAGGTCCCCGTCTTCCGACGCGATGGCGCTTACCTCATCACCGGTGGGCTCGGGGGCCTGGGGCTATTCCTGGCGGAGAAGATGGCGGCCGCCGGCTGCGGCCGCATCGTGCTGTGCTCGCGATCTCAGCCGACGCAGGATCAACTGGAGACGATCGAGCGCATTAGGACGAGCGGTACCGACGTCGCGGTGGAGTGCGGCGACATCGCCCAGCCCGGCACCGCACAGCGTCTTGTCGCCGCCGCGACCGACACCGGCCTTGCGGTGCGTGGGGTGCTCCACGCGGCCGGGGTGGTGGAGGACGCCACGTTGGGCAACATCACCGGCGACCTCGTCGAACGTGGCTGGGCGCCAAAGGTTTACGGCGCATGGCAGCTGCACACCGCCACCGCCGGCCAACCCGTGGACTGGTATTGCTCGTTTTCCTCCGCCGCGGCGCTGGTGGGCTCCCCGGGGCAGGGCGCCTACGCCGCAGCCAACAGCTGGCTGGACGCCTTCACCCATTGGCGGCGGGCTCAGGGCCTGCCGGCCACCACCATCGCCTGGGGCCCCTGGGCCCAGATCGGGCGGGCCACCGCCCTGGCCGAAAGTTCCGACCTGGCAATCCATCCCGACGAGGGCGCCCACGCATTCGAAGCGCTGCTGCGCCACGACCGCGCCTACACCGGGTACGCGCCCGTCACCGGCTCCTCATGGCTGCAGCTCGTGGCCGAGCGCAGCCCGTTCGCCGAAGCGTTCCGCTCCACGGGGAACCCGACGGGCACAAGCAAGCTGCGCGCCGAACTCGACGGGTTGCCATTGGATGAATGGCCAACCTCGCTGCGCCGCCTGATCTCCGACCAGGTCAGCCTGATCCTGCGCCGCAGCGTCGACCCCGACCGCCCGCTCTCCGGATACGGCATGGACTCACTCGGTGCGCTCGAACTGCGCACCCGCATCGAATCCGAAACGGGGGTGCGCATCCCATCCGCTGACATCTCCACCATCACGATCCGTGGTCTGGCGACCCTGCTGTGCGAGAAGCTCGCGCCCGCGGAGGTCGCCTGATGTCGAGCACATCGATGCAAGCCGACGAGCGCCGACTTCCGCTGACACCTGGACAGCTGGACATCTGGCTCGCCCAGGAAACGGGCCGCTCCGCGACCGACTGGCAACTCGGCCTGTTCGTGAAAATCGACGGCCGGGTCGAGCGGAAGCCCCTCGAGTGGGCGATCCGCCGAGCGCTGCGCGAGGCCGAGCCCGTCAGGGCCACGTTCTTCGCCGAGGACGGCCAGGTTCTGCAGAAGACGATCGATGAGCCCGATGTCGAGCTCGCTTTCCATGACCTGCGCGGCTCGGATCACGCCGTGCAGGAGGCCCGCGAAATCGCGGCATCGATTCAGCGGGCGCCCATGCCCCTCACCGGGCCGCTGTTCAAATTCGCGCTCTTTCAAACCGCATCCAACGAGTTCTATTGGTTCACTTGCTGTCACCACATCGTCGTAGACGCCTCCGGCATTGCGCTGATCGGCCATCGGATCGCCACCCTCTACTCCGCTGTCATGGCGGGTGCACCGATGCCACCGCCGTTCTTCGGCTCGCTCGAGGACTTGGTCAGATCCGAGGCGGAATACGAGGCCTCGACCGATTACCTGGAGGATCGGGACTATTGGGCTGAACACCTGCCAACGACAACGGTTTTCGACAGGCTCGCGCGCGACGGCGGTGAGCGCGGCCCATACCGGTCTTCCGCCCCGGTTGCGCTCGATCCGGTGGTCCTCCGCCGCGTCGACGAGCTGTCGCACGCGTGGGATATGCCCCGCTCGTCGGTGATCACCGCCGCGTGCGCCCTGTTGATGCGCGCGTGGTGCGGCGACCGCTCGGAGGTGGTGCTCGACTTCCCGGTGAGCAGGCGGGTTTCCCCGGAGTCCAAGACCCTTCCCGGAATGCTCTCCGGGGTCGTTCCGCTGGTCTTGAACGTTGCGCCGGAAGCAACGGTGAGCGATTTCTGTCGCCACGTTGACACCAGAATTCGGGAAGCGCTGCGGCATCAGCGCTTTCCGGTAGGCGCGCTGGAACGCAAAGCCCGGCCCGGGGATCCCCGTCAGTTCACCCAGCGAGTGAGCATCAACTTCCTTCCCGCTGCGATGGCGCTGGACTTCGCAGGCCTGTCGGCGTCGGCGTCGTACACCAATTCGGGCCTCGCCGACGGCTTGGGATTGTTCTTCTCCGCCGTCGGTGACCACCTGTTGTTCGGCATCGAAGGCGCCGGACAACAATTCCCGGACTTTGCCGTCGCGGACATCGCGGAGCGGCTGCGGCGGGTGCTGGCGGCGATGACCGCCGACCCGGCGCGCGGTCTGCTGTCGATCGACCCATCCAACGCCGAGGAGGCCGCGCGCCTGGACGGCTGGGGCAACCGTGCGGTGTTGACCCGGCCCGCGGTGCCGGCGACGATTCCGGAATTGTTCGCCGGCCAGGTGGCGCGGGCCCCGGAGGCGGTGGCGGTGACCTTCGACGGCCGCTCGATGACCTATCGGGATCTCGACGAGGCCGCTAACCGATTGGCGCACCGTCTGATTGAACGCGGGGCCCGGCCGGGCGGGTGCGTAGCACTGCTGTTGCCCCGGTGCGCCGACGCGGTCACGGCGATGCTTGCGGTACTCAAAACCGGTGCGGCGTACCTGCCGATCGATCCTGGTCTGCCGCAGGCCCGAATCGGGTTCATGCTGGCCGACGCCGGCCCCGTCGCCGTCCTGACGACCGCGGAGTTGCGGCCGCGGGTGGACGGGCGCGCGGTGACCGTCATCGACGTCGCCGATCCGGCGGTGGAGGCCCGGACCGCCACCCCGTTGTCCGCGCCCTCGGCCGACGATGTCGCGTATCTCATCTACACCTCCGGGACCTCTGGCGAGCCAAAGGGTGTTGCGGTCACTCATCAGAACGTGACGCAGCTCTTGCGATCGCTCTACTCGGATCACCCGGGACGGGCGTGGGCGCAATGGCATTCGTTGGCGTTCGACGCCTCGGTGGAAGAGATCTGGAGTGCGCTGTTGTTCGGGGGGCGGCTGGTGGTGGTCCCCGAATCGGTGGCCGGCTCACCGGATGAGCTCCGAGCCCTGCTGGAGGCCGAGCGGGTCGACGTGTTGAGTCAAACCCCCTCCGCCTTGGCGGTTCTGCCCTCCGAAAGTTTAGCGGCGGCAACGCTATTGGTCGCCGGCGAGGCATGCCCGGGCGAGATCGTGGACCAGTGGGCGCCGGGACGGGAAATGGTGAACGGCTACGGCCCCACCGAGACCACGGTGTGCGCGTCCAGGAGCGCGCCGCTGGCGCCGGGCTCGGGTGCGCCGCCGATCGGCGCGCCGGTGCCGGGGGCGGCGCTGTTCGTCCTCGACTGCTGGCTACGGCCGGTGCCGGTCGACGTGGTCGGCGAGTTGTATGTGGCGGGCCGTGGTGTGGGCGTCGGCTATTGGCGCCGGACGGGCCTCACGGCGTCACGCTTTGTCGCCTGCCCGTTCGGGCCACCCGGAACCCGGATGTACCGCACCGGGGACCTGGTGCGCTGGGGCAGCGACGGGCAGCTGCACTACCTCGGTCGCGCCGACGAGCAGGTCAAGATCCGTGGCTACCGAGTCGAACTCGGTGAGATTCGGGCCGCGCTGGCGGGGCTGAACGGCGTCGATCAGGCGGCCGTGATCGCCCGCGAAGACCAACCCGGGGCCCAGCGCCTGGTCGGCTACGTCACCGGGACAATCGACCCGGACGCCGCGCGCGCCGAGCTGGCCGAGCGGCTGCCCGGCTACATGGTCCCCGCGGCCATCGTCGTGTTGCAGGCGCTGCCGCTGACGGTCAACGGCAAGCTCGACACCCGGGCGCTGCCGGCACCGGAATTCGCCGATGCCAATAGATTTCGCGCACCGGCCACCGCCGTGGAAGAGGTGCTGGCCGACGCCTATGCCCAGGTGCTGGGGCTCGAGCGGGTCGGCGTCGATGAGTCGTTCTTCGACCTGGGTGGCGACTCGCTGTCGGCTATGCGTCTCGTCACCGCCGTCAACAAGTCGTTGAATGCCCGCCTTTCGTTGCGCACCCTGTTTGACGCGCCCACGGTCTCGCTGTTGGCACCCCACCTCGCCGAGGACGGGACCGCGCGTCAACCGTTGGTGGCGGGGGACCGGCCGTCCGTGATTCCGTTGTCGTTTGCCCAGAGCCGACTTTGGTTCCTGGCGCACTGGCAGGACCGCGCCGCCACCTACAACATGCCCACCGCGTTCCAAATCAGCGGGCCGTTGGATCTCGAGGCGCTGGCTGGTGCGCTCGACGATGTCATCGAGCGCCACGAATCCCTGCGAACCGTGTTTCCGGACACTGGCGGTGTCCCGTTCCAGCGGGTGCTGCCGTCCGAACGCGGCATGTGGCATCGCGGGGATGCGGCGGTGGTGCCGTTGCCGGAGGACGAAGTGACCGCCGAGTTGATCGCGCTCGCCGGCTATCGCTTCGACCTGTCGACGGACATCCCGATTCGTGTGCGCGTCTACTCGGTCGGTGCAGGCCAACATGTGGTGGGAATCGTCCTACACCACATCGCCTTTGATGCGTTGTCGCTGGCGCCGATGGTTCGGGACCTCAGCGCGGCGTATGAGGCGCGACGGCAGGGCCGCGCCCCCGATTGGGCTGATTTGCCGGTGCAGTACGCGGATTACACGTTGTGGCAGCGGGCACAGTTTGGTGACCTTGAGGATGGCGGCGGTCCGATCGCCCGCCAGTTGGCGTATTGGCAGGATGCGCTGTCCGGGATTCCCGAACGTGTGGAGTTGCCGACGGATCGGCCGTATCCGGCGGTGGCCGATCAGTGCGGGGACACGGTG
>NZ_LZIZ01000195.1:0-66442 GCF_001666915.1 Mycobacterium sp. E3339
CCAAAAGCATGGCTTCGATGAGCGAGAGACCCAGCGAGGTCCAGCGGGCGGTATGCAGGTAGACGCGCCTGCGGGCGATCTGGTCCCAGAGCGCGGGTGGCGCCACGTCGCCGCGGCCGGTGACACCGCCGCGGTTGGTGCGCAGGTCGGCGGTGCCGATGCCCCAAACGTCGATCTGGGCGTACACCGACAACGGCTCCAACAGGTCGGCGCCGACCACGCGATTGCGGCGCAGTGGCTCGTTGATCATGGTGGCCGCCCGCAGCACGTCACCGGTGTAGCGCGGGCCGGGATCGGCGACGCCGTGGTCGATCACCCGGGTGTCAGCCCGGCCGTTGTCCCACATCAGCCGGTTGAAGTCGGTGACATGGATCAACGGGATGTCGCTCCGGTCGGCGACCACGTGCCGGCTCTGCGTGGGGCTCGGGCGAGGCGCGTTGTGCTCGACGTACACCGCCGGCAGCCCGGAGCCCGCCCGGCGACCGACCCACCGGTCGACCAGCTCCGCTTCATGTGGGCGTTGCAGCACGACGAGATCGATGTCCTCGTGCTTCAACTCCTCGAGCGGTACCTCGCGCGCGTTGGGCCAGGACCGCGCGGCGAGTCCGATGCCCCCGTCGCCGCGATCACCGGCGACCGGGACCAGATACCGGTGCCGGCCCGCGACGAACGCTTGGGTCCACGAACCGTGAACGTGCCACACCAACACGTTCTTTGCTCGCCCCGGTCGAACCATGGCGAGCGAAATACCCTACGAGTACTTCGTTAAACGGTGCTTCTCCGGCAGCAGCACTTCGTCGCGTGGCTCCCCGAGGTGGCGAACCGCGTCCGGCCTTGCCGCGCAGTCGAATTGAATGGAGGGCGGTGCACACCCCGAGGCCCGCGGTGTCCGGGAAGCGAAGCGTCAAGGACATCCGACGAAGAGCTGGCGGCGAGAAGCGGTTTGCCGGAGCAACTTTCGGACGGTCGTCTGCTCACGCGCTCTTGGGCAGCGCGGATGATTCCCCCGCGCTGTGGCCCCTGGCCACCCGCCGGATCAGCATGCGGGTGGCCTTGTCCAGGATCTCCTGGGCCGCGTCGGGGTGCCGGGCGCGTTCGGCGCGCCGCGCCGCCGACGCGATCGTCAGCCCCTGCTCGTAGCCGGTCACGACGCGCGGATCCACGTAGGAGCCGCGGGCCACCGCCGGGGTGTTGCCCAGCTCCTCGGCGACCTCCTTCATCACGGCGGACTCCACCCGTTTGGCCACCCGCCGGGAAACGGCCGGGTCCGCATCGGCGAACGCCGTCGCGGCCAACACCGTCCCGTGCCAGGTGCGCAAATCCTTCACCGTGTATTCGTTGCCGACGAGCTCCTTGAACCGGGCATTGAGGTCATCGGAGCGCACATCGAGCCAGCCGGCCGAGGTGCGGCACACCAGGAGTCGCGCGGTACGGTCGGGCCGGCGCATCAGCGCGCGCACCGCACGGACCACTTCGGGGTCCTCGATCTCCACGGTCCGTCGCACGCCACTCTTGGCCGGAAAGTCGAATTCGACCGCGCCGCGGCGGACCACCACGTGTTCGCACAGCAGGGTCGCCAGTCCATAGGACTCGTGCTCCTCGGCGTATTGCTCGCCGCCGGCGCGAAAATAGCCACGATCCAGGAGGCGCAGCGCCAACGCCAGCACCCGCTTGCGGGTCAAGCCGCTGCGCGTCAGGTCTTTCGCGATGACGGCGCGCCATTGGGGTAACCGGGTGGACAGTTCCAGGACGCGGTCGAACTTCTCCTCGGCGCGTTCCTGCTGCCAAGCGGTGTGGTACAGGTACTGCCGGCGCCCGGCGGCGTCGACGCCGACAGCCTGAATGTGGCCGTTGGGATGCGGCGATATCCACACGTTCTTCCAGGCCGGCGGAATGACCAGATCCTTGATCCGCTGCAGGATTTCGGGATCCGACACCAGGTCGCCCTCGGGCCCGTAATACGCGAAGCCCTTGCCGCGGCGCTTGCGTTTGATGCCCGGCTTGCTGAGAACGCTGCGACGCAGCCGCATGTTATGCCTCCAGTTACGTTCGCTGACTGGACAATTACCCGCCGCGGCGGCCGTTCACACGTTGCAGAGAAACGACCCGCCACGGCGTCGTGGCGGGTCGCTTCTCGGCTGGATCAGCCGGCCATGAATTGCTGGTAGGCCGACTCCAGGGTCGGCGGCAGGGCCTTGACGTTGCACTGCCGCTCGGTGTCGCCGATCGGGGCCAGGATGCCGCGCAGGTCGTAGTACTCCTGCGGGTGGGCCGTGAAGTAGCCCCGCAGGCTCGACTCGGCCTCGGGACGCGGCTGGCCGTAGGCGGCCGTGACCACCTGATTGGCGCCCGGGTGGGCCGCCAGGTACTGCTCGGCCGAGCCCTGCACGGACGAAACGGTGGCGTTCACGCCGCCGGGGCTGCAGTCGGGCGCTGCGGCCGCCGACGGGGCGCCGACGACACCCATGGCGATTCCCCCGAGCAGGCAGCCGGCACTGATGCCGGCCAGACGCCGGCGCGCGACAATACTGCTGATTTTCATGATGGGTTTGTCCTTCGAAATTGTGAATCTGTTCTTTCCAAAGAGGCTCCCGATCCTCGAAAACCAACGTAGCGGAAGAAAAGAAGTGGTCGCGTTCGCTGACGACGACCGGACGGCCGCCAACCCGCCGATCCGGCACGGAACGCGGTCGTTCACTAAGTCGGCGATCAATTTTTGCGGTAATCCTTAAGGAAAACCGTGTGGTTCTTAAGGAATCGTGATCATCTTCGTGATGAAATCGTGACCCGCAGTCGGCTCTGAACGGGTCCTCACCCGCGAATGGTTCCCCGGATCAGCTCGAGCGCGTCGGCCACCGAATCGACCAACGGCAAGCGCAGCCCGGTGACAAGCCGGGTCAGCCGGTGCAGCGCCTCACCGCCGACGACGCTGCAGTGCAGACGGGCGAGCCGACACTCGTCGTCGACGAGCAGCAGCGCGCGAAGGCCGGCGCTGCCGAGGTAGTCCACGAGGCTGACATCCAGGATCAGCGGGACCCGCAGCCGCACGAACCGGCGGGCCGCCTGTGCGACGAGGTCGGCGTTGGACGCGTCGATCTCTCCCTCGACGCGCAACACGGTGGCCACTCCATGCACCCGCACGTGCAGTCGCGCCCCGGCGCAATCGATTTCATAGCAGTCGAGCCGTTCCTCGGCTCGGAAGGGTTGAGCAGTCATCTGATCGCCCGTCCGGCTTGTGATGAGTGAGCGACCAGTTGCCCAGGGCCGCTCGATAGGGGGCAGCTGTGGACTCAACCTGAGCTGAGCCTAACCCCCGGCTTCCCTGCGCGGGTGGGAATGGCTCTTGCCACGAAAACTCTTCGTTTCATGGCTTCACCACGCCCACTCAGGCCGGGGTGAAATCCGGCCGGTGCAGGGACGCGTTCGCGTTCTCGCGGCCGTCCTTCGTACCGTCCGTGACCGCGGGCGCCTGGGTGCGCAGCCAGGTATCGAGGTCGGGGCCCAGCACGATTGCGCGATCCGGAGCCAGCAGCGCTCCGGCGGCGAGCGGGGCAGCCGCTGGCTGCACGGCGCGTACCGGGCGGCTATCACCTTGCTGGGCAAGCACTTTGGTGGTCAACTCGGGCAGCCGAATCGTGTTCGGGCCGGTGATGGTGCGCGGCGTGGGCGTCTGTCCCAGGGCCGTCTCAACGATCACGTCGGCCACGGTGTCGGCGGCGATCGGTTGAATCAGCCAGTCTTCGACGAGCACCTCGTCCCCGTCACAAGTCACCGGCCCCGCGGGGCCGGTGGCCGACTCGTACCACGTGGTCGACTTCACCACGGTGGTCGGGACCGGGCCGTCGAGCAGGATCTCCTTGGCCGCCCGCTTGGCTTCGAAGAACGGGACGCCGTCGAACACCGGGTCGTCGATGCCCGCCATCGTCGACACCACCAGGCGCTGCACCTCCCGTGCGGCGCACACACCCATGAGATTGTGCGAGGCGGTGGTGAACGCCTGCGGATCGGTGGGCTGCCCGTCGTCCGCCACTGGATTGGACACGTCGATCGCCACATCGACCCCCTTGAACGCCCGGTACAGGCCCTCCCCGCTCAGCAGGTCGATGCCATGCGCGCGGGACACCTCCACGACCGCGACGTCGCGGGCCCTGAGCCTGGCGACGACGCGGGCGCCGGCGGTGCCGGTCGCTCCGATGACGGCGATGGTGGTCAGCAGCCTCACCCGCTTTCGTTGGTCGCTGATTACTACCCGCCGAATCCCGCTTCAAACGTTCCGATTCCGCCGCGGTCCGGTCTCGTGATCGCCCGCACGTTCCCGTTTGACTGGTCGGCCGACGGGAACGCCGTAGGGACGAATTGACAGTAACCAACAGGGAGGTCGACCCATGGGGGATGACAAGAGCGGACCGCAGGAAGCCGTCAAGGGCGCCGTCGAGGGCGTGAAGGGCAAGGTCAAGGAGGCCGGCGGAACGGTGCTCGGCCGCGACGACATGGTCGAGGAGGGTCAGGCCCAACAGGACAAGGCCGACGCTCAGCGTGACGCGGGCAAGAAGGAGGCCGAAGCCGAGTCCGCGCGGGCCGGCGCCGAGGCCGCCGAACAGCGCCAGAAGGAAAACCAGTAGCTAGTTGGTGAAGGGGTCCGGTCCCGCTCGGGGCCGGGCCCCGTTTCCGTCTCGACGTCGCGGGCAGGTTTCAAACCGCCACGCCCGGTTATCCCCGGCTAGGACCGGAGGTGGCCAATGGGTTTGAGCGATCGCGTCTTGAACATCGTCGCGTTCCTGCGCGCGGGCTACCCGAACGGTGCCCCCGCCCACGGCTACACGCCGGTGCTGGCGCTGCTGCCGCGCCGGGTGACCGACGACGAGGTCGCCACCATCGCGACAAAGTTTCCGATGCCGCGTTCGGTATCCAGCGTGGACGTCGGGGTGGAAATCACCCGGGTTACCGACGCGCTGCCCTCGGTGGACGAGATCGAGCGGGTCAGGCGGCGGCTGACTGCGATGGGCTAGCCGATCATGCGTGTTGGAGGTCGACGACCAGCGGTCGATGGTCGGAAATTCCCATCGGTTCGGCGTCGACGGCACTGCCGCGCAGGCGGCGGTCGTCGGTCAGAATGTGATCCAGCTGCCGGTCCGGCGCGTGCGCGGGAAAGGTGGCGGCGCTGGCCAATGCTCGCATGCCCGACCAGCGGCGCACTGCCCTGGGGGTCATGTTGAGGTCCCCGGTCAGCAGCCGCGGGCCCGGAAAGCCGCGCAGGTCGTGCACCAGGCGGCGCAACTGGCGCCGATTCCAGCCGGGCACGAAGGACAGGTGCGTGTTGGCCACCGTCAGCCCGCCCATCGGGGTGTGCAGCTGCGCGATGACCGCCGCCCTCGGCTCCTCGTCGACGACCATCACCCGGTTCGGGCCCGGCAGGTACATGGGGAAGCGCATGGGAATGCGGGGCAGCCGCACCACCTGCCAACTGGCCACCGGGTATCGCGACAGCAGCGCGATCCCGTAGGCCGCGGTCCCCGGTTGCTCGCGACCCGTGGCGGCCATCCACGTCGCCCCGGGTGTGCCGGAGATGGCCGCCACGAACCGGTGTTCCACGGCTCCCATGGCTTCGGCCGCGACCGCGGTGAGGTCGGCGCGGTCGGACCGCGGCTGGTCGCAGTCGACCTCTTGCAGGCTGAGCACGTCGGGGTCGAGGCACCGCACGCAGTCACGCAGCCGCTGCAACTCCACCCCGTCACCGACGGTGCGGCCGTGCAGGATGTTGAAGGTCGCCACACGCATAGGGGTTCTCCTACCCACTTTCCGGCTCGTGCAGTCATGCCGGGGCGTGGTCAGCGGAAGACCACCTCGCCCACCGCGAGCAGCCGTTGCAGGACGAACGGCGGCAATATTGGCGGCGTTTCGCCGCGCCCGGGCCGCAATTGACTCCGATAGCATTGCGCGGCTTGGCGTTTGCGATTCACGGCCCAGCCGGGCGCCGGGACTCGGTGGGCACGCTCCCACGGCACCGCGGGGTCGGCCGGGGTGGCCCAGTGCCACATCCAGACCGGATATTCCAGCAGCGCGACGCCGGTGCGCGAGCAGGCCGCCGCCGCCGCGCGGCCCACGGCTTCGTAGTCGTGATGCCCGTCGCGGCGCCAGGGGGCGGCGCACCAGGCGTTGGGGCCTGCGGTTCGCAGAATGTCCACCAGCGCCGCGGTGAGGCGGTCCTGGTGCTTACCCAGCTCGCCGTCGGGCAACCCGAGCCGGACCGGGGATGCCGCCCCTAAAACGCTTGTGGCCCTGCGAAGTTCGTAACGGCGCGTCGTCGAAAGCCGAATGCGGCCGGACAGGGTCGCCCCGGGTTGGGCGGCGCCGCCGTCGCTGACCGACACCACCCGCACATCGACGCCCGACGCGACCAGTTGGGCGATCATCGCGCCCACACCGAGGGTCTCGTCGTGCGGGTGGGGCGCCACGACGATCAGGCGCCGACACCTCGTCAGGTCCAGTTCCGGCAGGGGGCCGCGCTCAAAAGCCGCCAGCCACAACGGTGCTGGGGTGCCGCCGTGGGTGAGCGGCTTGGCCGCGAACCGGGCGCTGTTGCTGGTGGGCGCGGTCATGGCGGCCTCAGCGGTTGCTGCCCGCCAGCCGCCCGAGCTCGGCGAGATCGCGCTCGGCGTGGCTTTGCCGGATGTAGATGCTCAGATCGGCGACGCGCTGGGCGTGCCGCCCGTCCTGGCACAGCGGGCCCGGGCCCAGCGCTCGGCCGGTGCGGGTGATGGCCTCGTCGACCGCGTGTTCCACCACCGTGCGGACGCGCCGGGCCAGCAGTTGGGCGGTCCCGCTCCGGTCGAAGGGGTCCGAGTCGACCTGCGCCGCGGCGGCGGCCAGGATCGCGTCGCCGGCGGCCAGCGCGGCGTCGACGGCGCCGAGGTGTGCCAACGAGTAGGCATCGGCGGATTGGCTTCCGGCGCAACGGTATAGCGGATCCGCGACCCGGCGCGCACCGCCAAGCCAACAGGCGGCCACGCCGATAGCGCCATGCCAGAACCCCGGCCGGTCCACGTAGTCGCCGGGATCCCCAACCGCTACGGCGTGAGTATTGGTGAATTGCACGGGCCTCGTGTCGCTGCCGGCCATGCCGGCGTTCCACCAGGTGCTCGGCAACGGCTTGACGCTTGCGTCCGTGACTTGCACGGCGAACAGGCCCCGTGAGCCGTCTTCGAGCCGGGCGGTCACCAGGGCGTGGGTGCAGAACCCGGCGCCCGAGCACCACACCTTGGTGCCCGTGAGCGTGAACGCCCCCTTGGTGTCGGTGGCGGTGAGCACCGCGTCCGGGGACTCGGTGGCCCAAACCGCCCACAGCTGACCGGATTCCGGGGGTTTACCGCCCAACTCGTGGAGGATGGCGACGGCATCGACGTGGGCTTCGGCAACCCTGGCCGCCACGATGTTCTCTTCGGCGAGCGACGCCAGGCGCTGCCAGCGTTCGGTGGTGCGCCCCGAGGCGGGTAATGGCAGCTCGAGCCGTCCCGACTCGAGCCAATGCCTGACCAGTCCCGCCGTCACGCGCAATCACCCGCCGCCGATCTCCTCAGGTGCCTGAGGCGGAAAGCGAACCCGTGTGGCGCCCGAGCCTGGGTTCGTGCCGACGTGAGGAGGAAGAGTTCGGTATCGCGGTGGACGCGGTGGCCGGCGACCTCGAAGCGGTCGGCCGGGGCGGCGTCCTCGCCAGGGGCTGGCGCACGAAGGCCGGCCACCAATCGCCCCCGCCCGGCACGGGCGGGGGTCACTGTGGCGGCGGCATCATCGGCGCTTAACCAAGCGGTTAACACCTCGACAGAATTTCCCAATTGGCCGCAAGTTAAACAGGCTTAGCACCCTCGGCGACCCATCCGCGCAGGTTGTAGCTCGTCGCCAGCGGGGTATGACCTAGGGACCATGGCACCCATCGAGCCCCCCGCACCCGGCGCGGCGCTGCGGGAAGCGCTACGCGGCGCTGCCTCTGCGCTCAAGGAAAACGGCCCCCGGTTCGCATTGGCCGGTAGCTATGCGCTGTGGGCCTATGGCGCGCCGGAACCCACCCACGACGTGGATTTGGTGGTGGCCGAGTCCGACGTCGACGACGCGGTGGCCACCCTGAGCGATGCCGGCTTCGCCGTGGAGCGGCCCCCGGAGGACTGGCTCTTCAAGGCGCGCACCGGCGACACGGTCGTCGACGTGCTGCACCGCGTCAACGGCGTTCGGGTGGAATCGAGCACGCTGGACTGCGCCGAGCAGCACGACGTGCTGGCGATCAGGATGCCGGTGTTGCCGCCCACAATGGTGCTCATCCAGCAACTGCGCGCCCTGCACGAGCACTACTGCGACTTCGCCAAGCTGTTGCCGGCGGTGCGCGCCGTGCGCGAGCGGCTGGACTGGGAGCGGGTCAGGGCGTGCACCGCGGACAACGACTACGCGGTCGCCTTCCTGGTGTTGGCCGATCGGCTCGGCCTCACGGCTCAGTGATTGCGTAGCTTGGCTACCAGCTTGTCCTTGGTCAGGCTCGAATACCCGGACATGCCAAGCTCTTTCGCGCGCTTCCTCAGCTGGGGGACGGTCCAGTCCTGATACGAGCCGGACTTGCCGCCCTTGCGCGCGACCGAAGACTTACCCCGCGCCGCGGCCGCGTTGGAGATCCGGGCCGCCTTCTCCTTGGAGTCGCCCTGCTTGCGCAGGTCCTTGTACAGCTTTTCATTCTTGATCGACGAATTCGGCATGATTCACCCTCCTTGTCCGCAAGTGGTCAGGGTGCCCGCGCGGGCCGGGGTGGAAACCCATCAGATGGCATGGCGCCAACGCCTATCCCTGCGGCAGCGGGTTACTTACGATTGAGGCGGGTAGTCGAGGGGCAGTGTTCACAGCAAGCAGCGAGAACAATGATCTGCGCGGCGTGGTGGCGATCGGCGCCTCGGCGGGCGGGGTGGAGGCGCTGTCGAAGGTGGCGGGGGGATTGTCGCCGGGCGTGCCCTACGCCTACCTGGTGACCCTGCACGTCCCGGCCGGCGCACCAAGCATCCTGGCCCGCATCCTGAACCGGAGCGGCCCGCTGCCCGCCGTCGCGGCCGAACACGGTGCCGAGCTCGAACCCGCGCACATCTACGTCGCCCGTCCGGATCGCCACCTGCTCGTCGACGACCACCACGTGGTGCTGTCCCAGGGGCCGACCGAGAACGGGCACCGGCCCGCGATCAACGCGCTGTTCCGCTCGGTCGCGCTGGCCTACGGGCCGCGGGCGATCGGCGTCCTGCTCTCGGGCGTGCTCGACGACGGGGTGCTGGGGCTGGCCGCGATCCGCGCGCGGGGCGGCACCACGATCGGCCAGGCGCCCGAGGACGCGCTGTTCCCCGCGATGCCGATGAACGCGCGTGAGGCCGGCGTGCTGGATCGCCAGGCCCCGGCCGCCGAAATCGGCGCTCTCCTCAAAGAACTGTCGCACCGCGAGCTAGAGGATCCGGAGATGGAACGCGACGCCGCAATGGAACTGGAGAATCGCATCGCCATGGCGTCGCGATTCTCGACGGATTTCGACACCGAGGAGTTGGGCACGCCGTCGGGCTACATCTGCCCGGACTGCAACGGCTCGCTGGTGGCCATCAGCGAGGGCAACTACCGCTGCCAGGTGGGCCATGCCTGGACGGCCGATGCCCTGCTCAGCGCTCGGGACGTCGAGGTCGAGGGTGCGCTCTGGGTCGCCGTCCGAAGCCTGCAGGAGAAGGCGCGGTTGGCGCGTGAACTGGCGGACAAAGCGGGCCTTGGCCCGCTCGAGCGGCGCTACACCGAGCTGGCCGACGAAACCGAACGGGCGCTGCAAGTGCTCAGCGACCGGTTGGCGGACAACGCCCCGCACGGCGGTGAACCCGGTGGCTGACCAACGGTCGGTGGTCCGCATCGACACCGAAGCGCAACGGGACGTGCCGATCCTGGCGGTGGACGGGGTGCTCGACAGCTTCACCTATCGAAGCCTCCGCGACACCGTGATCAAGGCGGCCCTCGACGAGCCACGCGCGGTGATCGTCGACGTGGACCGGCTTGCCGTGCCGGCGTCCTCCGCGTGGACGGTTTTCACCAGCGCTCGCTGGCACGTCGGCATCTGGCCGGACATCCCGATACTGCTCGTGTGCGCGAAGCCCGAGGCGAGGCGGGCCATCGTCGCGGGCGGTGTGGCCCGCTATGTGCCGGTCTACGCCAGCCGCGAGGCGGCACTGGAAGCCGCGCTCAGCCGGTCGTTGGAAATGCGGCGTCGGGCGCGAGCGGAGCTGCCGCACACGCGAGGCAGCCTCGGCCTGGCCCGCGCGGTCGTCACCGATTGGCTGACCGAATGGGACTGCCGCGAGGTCATCCCCGTCGCCTCCACGGTCGCCACCGTCTTCGTCGAGAACGTCCTCGACCACACCGAGAGCGCACCGGTGCTGCTGATCGAAAGTTACCGGGACGCCGTGACTGTCGCGGTCGAGGACGGCAGTGACCGCCTGCCCTCCCGCCACGAGGATGCCGATCGGGGCGCCGAGATCGTCTCCGGTCTGGCCATCGTCTCCGCACTGTGCCGGATGTGGGGCAGCACCCCGACCTCGACGGGCAAGACGGTGTGGGCATTGGTCGGTCGCGAGAATGAATTCTGACCGTCGCGAGTAGTGTTCAAGTCCTTCGACCACGCTTGATGGGACCTGGATGGACGGCACGACCGACGAGGCCTTCGAGGCGCTGTTGCGCTACATGCGCGATTCCCGCGGCTTCGACTTCACCGGCTACAAGCGCACATCGCTGATGCGGCGCGTCCGTCATCGAATGGACCAGGCGGGTTTCACTTCTTTCGAGGAATACCTCGACTTCTTGCAGGCCAGTTCCGACGAATTCGCCGCGCTCTTCAACACCATCCTGATCAACGTCACCGCTTTCTTCCGCGACCCGGAGGCGTGGGAATACGTCGGCTCCGAAGTCATCCCCCGGATGCTGGCCGAGCGGGGTCCCGGCGATCCGATCCGGGTGTGGAGCGCGGGATGTGCCTCCGGGGAGGAGGCCTACACGCTGGCCATGCTGCTGGCCGAGAACCTGGGTCCCGAGGCGTTCCGGCAACGGGTCAAGATCTACGCCACCGACATCGACGAGGACGCGCTGTCCGAGGCGCGCGCGGCTTCCTATGACGCCAAGGCCGTCGAATCGGTGCCCGCCGACCTCTTGACGCGCTATTTCGAGCAAGTCAACGGCCGCTACGTCTTTCAGAAGGATCTGCGCCGCGCGGTGATCTTCGGCCGCAACGACTTGGTCAAGGATGCGCCGATCTCCCGCGTCGACCTGCTCGTGTGCCGCAACACGCTGATGTACCTCAACGCCGAGACACAACGAAACGTGGTGGGGCGCCTGCATTTCGCCCTTGCCCCGCAGGGAACGCTGTTCCTCGGGCACGCCGAGATGCTGCTCAGCCACGGGGATCGGTTCACCCCGCTGAACCTGAAGCACCGAATCTTCCGTAAGGCGGTCGGAAGCCACACCGGCGTCGAGCGCTACGACCCCGCCGGCGCATTCTACGAACGCAACGTGGACCTGACGGGGTTGAGCACGGTGCGCGACTTGGCTTTTCGCGCCAGCCCGGTGGCACAGATAGTGATCACCGGCGAGGACACGGTCGCGATGATCAACCAGCAGGCCGAGACCCTGTTCGGGCTCTCGGCCCGCGACATCGGCCGGCTGCTACGCGACCTGGAGGTGTCCTACCGCCCGGTGGAGCTGCGCGCCTACCTGGAGCAGGCCAAGGTGGAGCGCCGGTCGGCGCGCATCCAGGACGTCAAATGGCAACGGCCGGGCGCCGATACGGTGTGGTTCGAAATCCACATCAACCCGCTCGTCGACGCCGAAAACGGCCTGCTCGGTGTGTCGATCGTGTTCTTCGACGTCAGCGCGACGCGCGCCCTCCTGGACAAGGTGGTCCAGACCAACCGTCAGTTGGAAGCGGCGTACGAGGAGTTGCAGTCCACCAACGAGGAACTCGAGACCACCAACGAGGAACTTCAGTCCACCGTGGAGGAACTCGAGACCACCAACGAGGAATTGCAGTCCACCAACGAAGAACTCGAAACGATGAACGAGGAGCTGCAGTCCACCAACGACGAACTGCACACCATCAACGACATGTTGCGGGAACGCAGCCTCGAGTTGGACGACGCGAAGAACTTCCTGGATTCGCTCATCGATTCCGTCCGCATGGGAATGGTCGTCGTGGACCGCGAAATGACGGTGATCCTGTGGAACCGCGGCTGCGAGGAGCTTTGGGGGCTGCGGTCCGACGAGGCGACCGGCACCAGGCTGACGAGCTTGGACATCGGGCTGCCGCTGGAAGGCGTGCGGCCGCTGATCGGCAATGCGTTCGTGGATGCCGACAGCTTCGGTGAGACCGAAGTGGACGCGATCAACCGGCGCGGCCGGCCGACGCGGGTCCGCGTCACGTGCACGTCGTTTCGTTCCGGCGAGGGGACGGTCGGCGGAGCGCTACTGCTCATGGAGGTGGTGAACTAGCCAGCCTCACCGTCCCCACTGCGCGGCCGCTTCCTCGGCCGCTTGGTGGGCCAACTGCGCCCGGCGCCGCGACTCCGCGGCCCGGCGTCGCGCCGTCGCCACGGTTTGGGCGGTGGCGCCGGATCCCGCCGACAGGTCTTTACGCCTGCGGCTGAGTTCGGCCGCGCGCAGCCCGGCGAGTTCGGCGCGGCCCGTCGGGTTGTTGACGATGTCGTCCTGTACCGGGATTGGGTCCGGATCGGGTTCTTCCACCCCCGGGTCCAACCGAACGCGGGTGTGGGGCGGCAGCGGCGCGCCCGCGACGATGCCGACCAGCACCCGGCCAATCTCCTGGATGGGCAACACCAGGTCGGCACCGGCGCGCGCCGCGGCCAACGGCATCGACGAGTACCGGGCGGTTTCGGGGCTCTCGGCGACGACGATGGCTCCCGCTCGCTTCATCGCCGCGGTGCCGCCGGCCCCGTCGTGACCGGAGCCCGACAACACCGCCGCCACGCTACGCGGCCCGTACGACCTGGCGACCGATCGGAGCAGCACGTCGAAGCGCCGTATCCCACGGACCTTCGCGAGGTGGCAGCGGCCGTCGGGGGCCAGTTCCATGTCCATGCCCGGCGGACAGACCACGGTCTGCCCGGGGACGAGGACCTGCCCGTCGTGCGCCCACCCGACCCCGCGTTCGGTCTGGCGGCAAAGGATCGCCGGCAACACGCTGTCGTGGTCGCCGAGGTGTTGCTGCACGACGATGGCGGCGGGGAGATCGGTAGGCAGATCACTCAAAACCGTCGACAGCGCGTGCAATCCACCCGCCGACGCCAGCAGGATTACCAGCTCGACTGGGGGGCGATGTGCGTCGCTCGCCACGCATTCAGTTTCGCAAATCCCCGGCCCGCGAGCGGGCCTGCTATCCGGAATGCGAAACGAGCGCGCGGTGTGCGAAGCCACCGGGCGCGCCGCAGTTTCGTGGATAACGCTCCGGGTACGCCACGGTAATGACGACGCAAGGGGGTCGGCAGTGAGGATCGCGATCGTCAGCGGTGACGACATCGTCGGTGACGACCCGCAGCAACTCGCCGCCGCGCTCGCGTCCCGGGGCCATGCGGTCACCGCGTTCGTCCGGCGCAAGGGCCGTTCGCCGGTGAACACCACCGGCGCCCACCGCGCCTTATCGGTGCCGGTTGGCCCCCGCGAGGCGAAGTCGCCATCGGACGTGCTGCCATATATCGGGGACTGGGCGGGGGCGCTCGCCCGCGAATGGGCAACCGACGCGCCCGACGTCGTGCACGCCTATGGCTGGCTCGGCGGTTTGGCCGCCCAACTGGCCGCCCGGCGCCACGACGTGCCGACCGTCCAGAGTTTCCTGGGCCTGGCCGCCACCGATTCGCCCGGCGGAGCACCCCACGCCGCCGCCGAACGGCTTCGCGTCGAACCGCTGCTGACGCGTAGCGCGATGTGGGTGACCGGCGAGAGCTCCGACGATGTCGACGCGTTGAGCCGATTGCGCCGCAGCCGCGCCAGGGTGTCGGTGTTGACCAGCGGCGTCGACGTCGAGCGATACACTTCGGATGGTCCGGCACTGTCCCGCACCCACCCGCATCGTGTTCTTTGCCTGGCGCCAAACCCTCTGCCGCACAACGGGTTTGACATCGTCATCAACGCCTTGCCAAGGGTTCCCGGCGCCGAGTTGGTGATTGCCGAAACCGATGCCACGAATCTGGATTACGACGGGGCACGCGTTCGGCTGCAACGCCTGGCCGCCGGGCTGAGGGTGGCGGACCGCGTCCGGTTCGCCGGAACCGTTGCCGGTGATGAGCTGCCGATGCTGCTGCGGTCCGCCGACGTGGTCGCGTGCACGCCCCGACAGCCACCGCGGGCGGCGGCGGCGCTACGGGCGATGGCCAGCGGCGTGGTGGTGGTGGCCTTCGGCATCGGCGTACTCAAGGACGCCGTGGTGGACAGCGTCACCGGGCTGGTGTTGTCGCCGCAAGCCCCTGGCGGACTGTCCGCTACCTTGAGAAGCCTCCTCGCGCAGGACTTTCAATGCCAGAGCATGGGCGCGGCGGGTCGCAGTCGCGCACTGTCCCGCTATGCCTGGGACCGCATCGCCCTGGACGCGCTCAACACTTATCAGCAGGTGGGAGCCCCGTCTTGGCCGCCGGAACGCTTGCGGTCGGCTGGCATGCGGTGCTGAAATTGATGACATCGTGCGAGGCCCTTCGGGTACGCCAACTATGACCACCGTGACGAGCGCAACCGAACACACCGGCTCCGGGCTGGTCGTTGAGGCGGCCGGCCCGCCGGCCGATGCGGGCCGAGTCGAGTTCGCCCCCGCCCAACCGCCCCCCTCGGGGGATCCGCTGCGGCGCGCTCGGGGATCGGCCATGGCGCGCCGGTACGACCAGTTCCGCACCATCGATGCCCAGGCCGCGCGGCAATTCTTTGCCAAGGCGTACCAGCCGGGCTGGCGCATCGCCGGCCTGACGGGTCGCTCGGCCGTCTCCCATCGGCGCTGTGAAGCGGGTTCGTTGACCGTCGACGACGTGAGCATCCAAGGACGCGTCGCGCTCGAGATCCCGGGGTCGGACACCGTCGCCGTCATCCAGCCCCGCGCGGGATCGATTAGCGTTGCCGGCGGGCCGCCCGCCACGGTCGACTTTCCCATCCTGGTCGCGCACGACATGCCGTGCCTGTTGCAGTGCAACGGGGCGCGGTTCGACGTGGTCAGCATCGGTGCGGACGTGCTGCAGAAGTTCGCCGCGGAGTGGCGGGCGCCGCTATCCCAGCAGATCCACTTCCTGGACTGGCGCCCACGCTCGCGCTCGGCTGTGCGGGCGTGGCATCGGGCGCTGGACTACGTGGCGTTGACGTTGGCCGCCCCGGAGACCGCCCAGCAGCCATTGATCGTGGCGGGGCTGGCTCCGCTGCTGGCCGGCGCGCTGCTGGGGTGCTACCCGTCCAACCTCACCGAGCAGGACCTGGCCAACGAGCCCGCGCTGCCCGAGACGCTCAAGGACGCCATATCGTTCATCCACCGGCACGCCGACTCGGAAGTGGGCATCAACGACGTTGCGGGTGCGGTGCATCTCACCCCCAGGGCGGTGCAGTACCTGTTCCGGCGCCAATTGGGCACCACGCCAACGGAATACATTCGCAGCGTTCGCCTCAGTCGCGCGCACCAGGAGCTGATCGCCGGGGCCCCGTCCAACACCACCGTCACCGAAATCGCCCAGCGGTGGGGCTTCGCGCACACCGGCCGGTTCGCGGTGCTCTATCGGCAGACGTACGGCCAGAGCCCGCACACCACCCTCCGGGACATGACGCCGCCGTCGTAGCGGCGACACGCCGCTGAGCCGCAGTTCAAAACGGACACGCCAGACTTATTTTGCGCACGCAGAATTGTATTGAAATCGCCTGGTTGAGCGCCGATTCCCGGTCCGGGGTCCGACCGTGCGAGGCGGCCTTAGCTCACATGTGTCGGCCGCAGCCGGTAGGCTCTAGTCAGGTTGAGTCCCCAGCTGCCGTTATCAACGGGCGCCATTCGGACACCGACGTCGCTCGCCCTGCACTCTCAAGCCTGAAGGGCGCACATCCCCATGACTGCTTTACCCGATCTCACTCCTGCTCGACATAGCACCGCGCTGCTCGGAGAACCGCGCAGCCGCTACGAAATCGATTGCGCCGCAGCGCAAATCCATGTCCACGCCCGCAGCACAGCCACCATTTTGCGCATCGTCGGTGAGGTGGACGCGTCCAACACCGGCCTGGTCACCGAGGCCATCCGCGGCTTCTCGCGGCTCAAGGCGCCGCTGATCCTCGACCTGACCGGCCTGGATTTCCTTGCCGGTTCGGGCCTTCGGGCGCTGCTGGTCCTCAACGAGGAGCACCGGAAAGCCCAGCTGCGGTGCTGGGTGGTCGGCGGCGCGGCGCTGCGCCGGCTGATGCGGGTGCTGCCCGATCACGGCCTGCCCATCGCCGAATCCGTCGAGGCGGCCCTTGCCCACATCGACGGCGCCACGACGGCGCGTCGCCGGTTGGTTTCGGGGCCGGCTCGCCAGCACGAACCGCAGCGCGACGCGTCCACGCGACTTCGCGGGCTGGCGTCCTAACGACCCAGGCGGCGCATCAACTGTTCGGCGGCGTAGCGGCCACTGGCGTAGGCGCCGTGCACCGTGGCCGGGTTGTTGACGCCGACCGCTTCGCCCGCCAGATACAGCCGGTCGCCGACGGGTTCGGTCAGCCTGCGCCGGTCGTCGAGACCGGATCCGGGGGCGTGAAATGAGTAGGCGCCGCGCGCGTACGGGTCGGAGCTCCAGTTCGATGTCTTGACGTCGAGTGGCGAGACGTCCCCGAACAGGCGGCGCGCGACGGGCAGCGCGGCTTCGGTCAGATCGCGGGGCGGGGAAGACTCCACGGTCCGGGCGCGGTCACCGGCGTTGAACGCCAACACGATTGGGCCGACCGCCGAGGGCATGGTGAACCACTGGGCCCAGTCGCCGCCGTCGGCGGCGAGGTATAGATAGAAGGCGTTGTCCGCCGACCAGCCGCGCCGGTTGAAGCGGAAGAAGCTCTTGGACAGCGCCCCGAAGCCCAGGGCGGCGATCGCCCGGTTGTGGCGATCGGGGAGCGGCGGATCGAAGGCGATGGCACCGGCTTTCAGCACGCCCAGGGGCACCGTGACGATCGCGGCGGGCCCCTGAAACGACCGATCCTTGGTCCGGACGACGACGGCGTCGTCGTGTTGCGCGATCGCGGTCACCGGCGTGTTCAGTTCGATCTGCAGCCCGTTGGCAAGAAGCCTCGGCAGGGCGTCGTAGCCGTTCGTGACGGCGTCCTGGTCTCCGCCGCTGTAGTCACCCTCGTCAAACGTTATGGCGGACAATTGATCCGCGTCGGCGGCGAATTCGTCCTCGACCTCGGTCGTGAGGTAGAAGGCCAACTGGGCGCGCTCGGCGGCGGACAGGCCTTCGTCGGCGGCGGCGGCGTTGACGGCGGCGCCCAGGCTGCCGCCGTCGACCAGGTAGCGCGCCCGCTCGACGAACGCGCGCCACGGCGTCGGATCGTAGTCCAGCGGTGAGAGCTTGGGATCGATCACGAGCTTGGCCCAGCCGTAGTAGTCGGTCGTGACCAGCTCGGCCCGCGCTTGCCGGGCCAGATCCATCAGGGGGTTTTGCGACGTGCCGTGAATCCACGACGCGCCCATCTCCAGCGGGACGCCCCAGCCGCGGTCGGTGTGGACGCGCCCGCCCACGCGATCGCGGGCCTCGATGACCCGCACCGGCCAGCCCGCGTCGGTGAGGCTGCGGGCGGCGGACAGCCCGGCCATCCCGGCGCCGACGACCAGCACCGAGCGGGTGTCCGGCGGCGGCGGGTGCGCCGCCGGCGGGCGCTCGGGCGCACAGGCGGCCATCAGCCCGCCGCCGACCATGGCTGCGGTGATGAATTCCCGACGGGACATCGGGTACACGGGTGTTAGCGTCTCATGAGAACGTTTGCCGGAATTACCGAATCCGAACGGACCTTAGGGATAAACTTGCGACAGACCTTAACTGCGGCGACGGGGCCACGTTCGAGGGGGGAGCGGCGATGAGTGCTCGACGATCGGCCCGCGCAGCCGACCCCTACCCCGACGAGTTGCCGCCCAGCCAGACGGTTGCCGTGCGGGCCACCGACGGCACCCGCCTGCACGCGGAGGTGTTCGGGCCGCCCGACGGCTACCCGATCGTCCTGACGCACGGCATCACCTGCGCCATCCGGGCCTGGGCATACCAGATCGCGGACCTGGCCAACGATTACCGCGTGATCGCCTTCGACCACCGCGGCCACGGCCGCAGTGGCATGCCTCGGCGCAACGGGTACAGCCTGAAACACCTTGCGTCCGACCTCAATTCGGTCATGGACGCGACGCTGGCGCCGCACGAGCGCGCCGTGCTGGCCGGCCATTCGATGGGCGGCATCACCATCGCCGCGTGGTCGGCGCGGTACCGGCACATGGTGCGCCGGCGCGCGGACGCCGTCGCGCTGATCAACACCACGACCGGTGATCTGGTCCGCAAGGTGCAGCTGCTGTCCGTGCCGCACGGGCTCTCGCCGGCCCGGGTGGTCGCGGCCCGCGCGCTGATCAACGCGTTCGGCGGGTTCCCGATCCCCACCGCCGCCCGCATCCCCAGTCGTCACCTGGTCGCGTTGCTCGCGGTGGGCCGGGACGCCGACCCGAGCGTCGCCAAAATCGTGCACCGGTTCTTCGAAGAGACCTCGCCGGCCGGGCGCGCCGGCTGCGCCAGGATGCTGGTCGCCGCGCTGGGGTCGCGCTACCTCGAGCTGGACGGCCTGACGGTGCCGACCCTGGTCATCGGCAGCGAACGCGACCGGCTCACCCCGATCAGCCAGGCCCGCAGGATCGCGAGCACCGCGCCCAACGTCATCGGCCTGGTCGAACTGCCCGGCGGGCACTGCTCGATGCTGGAACACCCGCGCGAGGTGAACCGCCACCTGCGCGCGCTCGCCGAATCGGTCACCCGGGACGTGCGGATCAGCTCATAGCAAGGCGGTGATTTCGGCGGCCGCGCGCTGACCCGACCGCACGGCGCCGTCGAGAAACCCGGTCCACTCGTCCGCGGTCTCCGTGCCGGCCCAATGGATGGGGCCGACCGGCTCGCGCAGCCACGGCCCGAAACGCGTCCACGATCCGGGCGGCACCGCCGCCGTGGGACCGCCGGGCGCGAATTGTTCTGCGCCCCAACGATGATCGACATAGTCCAGCGGTTTGAGCGCGTCGTCGCCGAACAGCGTCGCAAAGCAGCGCAACGTTTCCTCGCGGCGCTGTTCGGGGGAGAGCGAGTCGAAGGCGCGCGCATCGACGAAGCCCATCAGGATGCCCGGGCCGTCGGCGTGCGGACTGACGTCGAAGGTGATGAAGACCGGCCCGGTGTCGGACAGGGCCTGGCCCGAGAACCCGTTGGAGCGCCAGAACGGCGTGGAATACGCCGCATAGGCCTTGCTGAGCCGGCCCTGCGGCCAATGCTGGGTGAGCTGGTGGTACTCGGCCGGCAGCGGGGGAGAGAACTCGATCGACGCCCGGTGCGCGGGCGGCACGGCGACCACGACGAATCCGGCCTCGGCCTGGCCGACGTCGGTGGTGACGGTCACCCCGGCGCCGTGCCGGTCGATGCGGCGGACCGGCGCGCCCAGCACGACCCGGGTGCCGAGCTCGGCGGCCGCGGCCTCGGCGATCTGCTGGGTGCCGCCCGGAAAACGGTCCTGCTGGGCGCCGTTCTCGACGTCGAGCAGCCGGTCCAGGCCGCCGGCGGCGTGCGTGTAGCGGGCCGCGTGCAGCATCGACACGTCGTCGGGCTCGCACCCCCAGGTCACCCGGGACACGATCGCCAGCAGGTCGCGCGACGAGGCGGTGGCCCGCACCGAGCGCAGCCAGTCGCCGAGCGAGACGTCGTCGAGCTCGCGGGCCCGGCGCGCGTCCCATGGGGCCTGAAGCGGGACGCCGCGGGCGATCCGGTCGAATTGCCAACGCAGACGGCCGATGTCGAGCAGGCCCGTCAGCGAAAGCTTGGGGATGGTGCCGCGGTAGGAATGCGTCCAGCCGCGCCAGTGGATCACGTTCTTGCCGTCGTGATGGGTCGGGATGGTCGGGACGTCCAGCTCGGCCGCCAGCGCCAGAACGGCGTCCTGGGTCGGGCCGACGAAAGTGCCCCCCAGATCGGCAGGCAACCCCGCCACGCTCCCGGTGAACGACCGGCCGCCCACGCGGTCGCGGCCCTCGAACACCACCACGTCGTGGCCCTGGCGGGCCAGTTCGCGCGCCGCGGCAAGCCCCGCGAAGCCGGCGCCGACCACGACGACGTCGACAATCCAGGGGGGGTTTGGCACGCGCACCAGTCAACCGCACTTCTGGCGATTTCGTGTGGCGAATGCCTACACCCGCGAACGTCGATTCGTTGCGCGAGATGGCCCGAAAATCTCGGTACGAGTCGACGTTCGCGGGCTGCCTAGGGGGCGACCGTCAGCCAGTCGGCGAATCCGGACGGATCGTGGCGGCCCAGCGCGCCGTGCTCGTAGAGGCCCCAGCCCTCCACCGGATCGCGGTCGCCGTCGCGGCACAGCGCGCGGCCGACGTGGTCGATCACGCCGAAGCCCGAGCGCGCGACGATCGCCGGATCGGTCATGTCGTAGGTCAGGCGCTCGACGAACTTTTCGCCCTTCCACATGCCGTGCAGCCAGTCCGAGTCGCCGCCGTAGCCGCCGCCGACGTGGATGGGCACCGGCAGCTTGGACTCCACATCGAAGTGCACCGGCGTCCCGTCGGGGGCCGTCGCGTCGATGGTCGCGCCGGTGGGGATGCGGGTGCCCGAGCGGTAGTGGATCGCCACCCGCGGCCAGCCCAGCTGTTCGACGCGGCCGTCGCGCCACACCCGGGTGCAGTCGTTGAGCGAACGGAAGCCGTCGGGTGCCTCCTGGATGATCAGCACGATCGCGAACTCGTCGAACGCCATCGGCACGTAGAGCCACCACATGCCCTCGAACGGCGGGTCGGCGGGCCGGCCCGCCGGCTCGGGCTCGCCGATCGGCCGGATGCCCCAGGACCGGTCGCGGCTGCCCAGCCAGGTCGCGGGGTCGACGGCGATCTCCTCGCCGTCGATGGCGATGCGGCCGCTCCAGGAACCCAGCTGGGCGAACCGCTGCGCGTCCAGCGTCACCCGATTGCCCGACCGCATCAGATGCGGCTGTTCCTGCACGACGTCGAACAGGCCCTCCCAGGTGAGATCGGCTGCGATGCCCTCGGTTTCGTCGAGGACCAACCGCAGTTTGTGCAGCGGCTCGACCACCTCGATCCGGTAGCCGTTGACGTTCTGGTTCAGCCGGTCTTGGTCGATGGCGTCGGACAGGTGCACCGCCGTCTGCGTGTCCCCGCGCCGGACGAGGAAGAACGCGTCCTTGACGCCGAGGTTGGGGTAGTAGCCGATGCCGCTGATCACGAAGATGTTTCCGGTGCGGTCGTGCGCGTTGAAGTAGGAGCGGTCGTAGAAGTTGCGGTCCGAGGAACCCGGCCACGCGATGGGCTGCGGGATCTGATGTACCGGGAATTCGTCGAGCGGTCCGAGCATTAGTGGTCCTCTCCGATCAGGCCTTCGCCGATCAAACGTCGCATCAACCCGGCGTGGTAGAACAGCGACTCGACATCCTCGGGCTTCTCGGTTTCGCCGAAGTGCACCCGCCGGGCGCCGGTGCGCATGAACACGCAGGCCCACATGACGCCCGAGTAGACGTAGAACCAGCGCAGGTCACCGACCTGCACACCGGTCAGCCGCTGATAGGTCGCGCGGACGTCGTCCTCGCGCATCACCTCCGGCAGGCCGGGCAACCCCGCCAGCCCGGTCAGTTCCTGGAACACCATGTGGGCGTAGATCATCCACGCCACGTCGAGCTCGCGCGGCCCGAGCGTGACCATCTCCCAGTCCAGCACCGCCACCGGGGAGAAGTCGCGGTAGAGCACGTTGCCCACCCGGGCATCGCCCCAGAGCAGCACGGGCTCGCGCGCGTCCGGTTCGGCGGGCCAGTTGTCCTCCAACCAGGTGAAGGTCCGCTCCAGCAGCGGCGAGCGGCCGATGTCGGGCACGGCGAAGTCGTACCAGGACCGCACCCAGTTGAAGTGCCGGCGCAGGGCGGTGTCGCCGTCTTGCCCGTCGGACAGGAAGCCAAACGTCTTCTCGGCGTTAGGGATTGAATGCAACTTGGCGAGCACCCCGACAGTGGCGTCCTGCAGTTCGCGCTGGCGTTCGGCCGGGGCGTCGGCGAACCAGTTGTTGCCGAACGTGTACGGCATGACATCCGGGGGCACCACGCCGTCGACGTAGTCCATCACGAAGAAGGGCGTGCCCAGCACCTCTCCGGTGGGCTCCAGCCAGCGCACCGGCGGGACGGGCACATCGGTGAGTTCGCCGACTTTGCGGATGACCTCGAATTGGTGGTCGAGCCGATAGGTGGGGAAGACCTGGACGTCTTCGGCGGCGGGCGCCACCCTGGTCACGAGTTTCTGTTCGGTGCGCTTGCCGTTCTGCTGCCAGCGCGCGGTCAAGATGATGGTCTCCGACGACATGCCGGTCGAGTCGACGCCGCTCTCGACGGTCACCTCCGGCGCGGCGCCCGCGGGGAGCACGGTGGACAGCCATTTCGACATCACGGCGGGTAGCGTCGTGACGTCTCGGCTGGAGCGCTGAAGTCGGTCGACCTTGTCGAGCACGGGTTCGTTGGCCACGGGTGCCTCCATTCTTTGAGACTTGGTTCTCTTTGAGACGTTCCCTTTGAGACCTGGGCGCGGCAATTACGATACGGTAGGTAGCGTTATGAAAGCAGACCCGTCCGCCATTGACAAGGCCCCCGGTGCCGGCCGGCCGCGGGACCCCCGCATCGACTCGGCGATCCTATCGGCCACCGCGGAACTGCTTGTCCAAATGGGCTATTCGAATCTGAGTCTGGCGGCGGTCGCCGAGCGTGCGGGAACCACCAAGTCGGCGCTCTACCGGCGCTGGTCGAGCAAGGCGGAGTTGGTACACGAGGCGGCCTTCCCGGTGGCGCCGACCGCCCTGGAGGCGCCGGCGGGGGATTTCGCCGCCGACGTCCGGATGATGATCGAGGCCACCCGCGACGTCTTCACCACGCCGGTCGTTCGCGCGGCCCTGCCCGGCCTGGTGGCCGACATGACGGCCGATCCGGCGCTGAACGCCCGCGTGATGTCGCGGTTCGCCGACCTGTTCGCGACGGTGCGGGTGCGGCTCAGCGACGCCGTCGACCGGGGCGAAGCGCATCCCGACGTGGATCCGGACCGGTTGATCGAGCTGATCGGAGGCGCCACGATGCTGCGCATGCTGCTGCGACCGGAGGACGACCTTGACGACGCGTGGGTGGAGCAGACCACCGCCATCGTCGTGCACGGGGTGACGCGATGACCGGCCGCCTGGTGGGGCGGGCCGCGATCGTCACCGGCGCCAGTCGCGGGCTGGGGCGGGCCACCGCGCTGGCCCTGGCGGCCGAGGGCGCCGCCGTGGCGGTGGCCGGGCGCACCGAGCAGGTGTGGGATGAGCGGCTGCCGGGCACCATCGGCGAGACGGTGGCCGACATCGAGGCGGCCGGCGGACAAGCGATCGCGGTCCGTGCCGACCTGACCGACCGTGACGACGTCGCGCGGTTGGTCGACACGGCGCGAGATGCCCTGGGGCCCATCACGATTCTGGTGAACAACGCGGCCTTCACCGCGCCCGGCCGCCCCCCGACGCCGGGCGCCGAACCGCGCGCCAAGCGCGCCACGCCGCCGGCCGGCGCCGGCAAGCCCGGCTGGCCCGGATTCCTCAGCATCCCACTGGCCGCGTACCGCCGGCATTTCGACATCGCGGTGTTCGCCGCCTACGAACTGATGCAACTGGTGTGCCCCGACATGATCGAAGCGGGCAACGGGTCGATCATCAACGTCACCTCGGTCGCGTCGCGACTGCCGGGTGACGGGCCGTATCCGGACCGCGGCGGCGGGGTCCTGCCCGGCTATGGCGGATCCAAGGCGGCGCTGGAACATCTGACCCAGTGCGCGGCGTACGATCTCGCCGATCACCGGATCGCGGTGAATGCCCTGTCGCCGTCGAAACCCATCCTCACTCCGGGGCTGGCCTACTACGCCCGTGATTTCGACGATACCGCCGCGGCCGACGAATTCGCCCGGGCCGCAGTCGAATTGACACTGGTCGACCCCGGAAAGGTCACGGGGCGCACGATCGGCCATCTGCAGGTCCTCGACGGCAGTTTTCGGCCCTTCCAGCTCGACTAGAGGCCTTTTTCGCCCTGACCTTCGGGTGGATCGGGATCACCGCGGAGGAGTTCGTCCGGATGATGAGCGTGGTTGATCTCGGGCGACCCGTCGCCATCCGTCCAGCCGAGACGCCCGTCGTCGGCGACCTCGGTGCGCCATTCGCCCCGGCTCGCCGCGGCGTGGTCGCCACCGCAGGCGAAGAACAGTTTGTCCGCATCGGTTTGGCCACCGTCCGCCCAGCCCGGGCAATGGTGCACCTCGCAGTGGTAGCCGGGTTCGAGGCAGGCGGGCCGCGTGCAACCGCGGTCGCGGGCGTAGCAGATGAGCCTCTGGTCGGCGGTGGCGAGGCGTTTCTGGCGGCCCAGATACAGCGGCCGGCCCGTGTGCTCGTCGAACACCGCCAAGTAGTGAATTCCCTTGGCCGCCATCCGGATCAGGTCCGCCATGGGCAGCCTCGAATCGCCGCCCGTTCGGGCAGGCGGCGGCATGGGGACCGATGAGTCGGCGACCGCGTGCGCGGCGCGGTCGAGTTCGGCCAGCGTGGTCGTGACGACCACCGTGACCGGGTGGCCTCGGTGCGTCCCGAGCCGGCCAGAGGAGACGGCCGTTTAGAGGCCCCATTTCAACGCGTCGTGGCAGCGTTGGGCCGGTGTGCGTCGATCGCGGGACTCCGGGTCGTCGCCGGCGCCGTCGGGTTCGTGGCGGCCGGGCCGCACGGCCGCTTCGACGGCTTCGAAGTAGGCGCGGGTCTCGGGGTCGAGCAGGCCGGACAGCCGTGACATGCCGTCGGGACCCTGTGGGCCCAGGTGCAATCGGCGGCGCCGGGCCCGGTCTTCATCGTTGAAGAGGCCGTCGGGATTGAGGTGGTCGGCGATCCGCCGGCCGAGCTTGGCGACGACCCCGGCGTCGAGTTTGGCCGCATGCTGCACCAGAGCGCGCTCGGCCTCTGCCCGATCCAAGGGCGACACGCAGGAGGGCAGAACATCCACGGACGCGCATACCGCCCGGATGTGGTCCTCGCCGACCGCACCCGCCGCCACCGCTGCCGCGAGCGCCGGTAGCTCCGGGGGCGCGGGCGGACCGGTGAGCGAGCGCCGCGGCCGGATCCGGGCCGCGAGCCGGAAGCGGCGGGTGATCTCGTTGGGCGTGATGCGCAGCCGCGCCCACAGCTTGTCGCGTACTCCCGGGACGAACCCGCTACCGTCGGGCGGGTCGGCGATTTCCGCGAAATACCGGTACATCAGCCCACGGTTGGTGCGTTCCTGGGTCTCGAGCCGTTCGGCGACCCCGAGCCGAAAGTCGTTGCCGACCACGTCCGATGAGGTCTGCCGCAGCACGTCGTGGGCCGCGTCGATCGCGTCGAGAGCGGCGTCGATCCGCTCCCGTGCCTGCTCGGCGCTCATCCTGAAACCCACACCCCGACATTATCGAACACAGGTTCGAAAGTGGCCGCCTCGATCCGGATTTGTGGATGAACCGTGGACTGTGGATAACGCCTCGTCTGACGTGCCAGGATGAGACAAAGCCAACCGTTCGAGTGGTGGGCCAATGCCTGGTATGGACAAGCCGACGGGGCGGGTCGTCGCCCTGATCGTGCTGCTGCTCGTCGTCTCCGCCGCCCTGCGCGGTTACCTGCCCGCCGCCCACCACGCCGAGCGGCGGGAGTCCGAAAGCAGCCAGGCGGCGCTGATTGCGGTGGTGGCAATCCTCGGCCTCGCACTCGCGCTCGTGGCGGTCGCGGTCATCGCGAGGCTGCGCGACCCCCGCGCGGCCGCACCGCAGGCCGGGCAGCTGTCCGAGATGCTGGGCACCGGCCGGGGGCGGCCAAGCTGGCGCGTGGTGCTGATCGGGCTGGCCGTCATCGTCGCCTGGCTGCTGATCGTGCTGGTGGTGTCCCGCCTGCTGACCACCCACAACGTCGGTCAGGCCCCTCCGCCGCCGGGAACCGGTACCGCGCCGGCGGACCCCGTCAACGCCCCGGCGTCGCCGCGGCCACACCGGCCGAACGGGGACATGTTCGGCATCCTGCTCGCCGCCACCGTCCCGATGATGTTGATCATCGTCACCGGGGCGCTCGTCATGTCCCGGCGACGGTCGCACGCGGCGACGCCGGTCGCGATCGCCGCCGCCCCCGTCGAACCCGCGGCGCGGCCCAACGAATCGCTGGCGCGGGCGGCCGAACGCGGGCTCGCCGAGATGACGGACCTCAGCCGCGAACCGCGCGAGGCGATCATCGCCTGTTACGCGGCGATGGAACGCGAGCTCGCCAATGTGCCCGGGGCCGCCCCGCAGGACTTCGACACCCCGACCGAGGTGCTGGCCCGCGCGGTCGAACACCATGCGCTGCACGTCGATAACGCCGTGCAGCTGGTGAACCTGTTCGCCGAGGCGCGGTTCAGCCCGCACGTGATGAACGAGGGCCACCGCGACCTCGCCGTGCGCGTTCTTCAATTGGTCCTCGACGAACTGGGCTCACGGAGTCCGGTATGAAAAGAACCCTGGCCCTTGGTGTATGCCTCATCGTCGGGATCGAGCTGCTGGCGCTGACGCAGCACGATCGCGGGCTGGTGCTCGCCGCCTCGGGTGGCGCGCTGGCTCTGGTGTTGCTCACCGTTCGTCGCGTCCTCGGGCGCGGAATGCTTCCCGAGGCCGAAGCCGACCCCGACGATCTCGGGGATTCGTTGCGCCGCTGGCTTTCCAACACCGAGACGACGATCCGGTGGGCGGAGTCCACCCGCGTGGACTGGGACCGGCACCTGCGCCCGATGCTTGCGCGCAGATACGAGATGACCACCGGCCAACGGAGGTCCAAGGACCCGGTGGCCTATCAGGTCAGCGGCCAAATGCTGTTCGGGACCGAGCTGTGGGAATGGGTCAATCCGAACAACGTCGCACCGACCGGCGACCGACGCCCCGGTCCCGGCCGTGCGACGCTGGAAGAGATTCTGCGAAAGTTGGAACAGGTATGACGTTGCCGGCGGCGACAACCACAGCGCACTGCGAGGCGGTGCTCGACGAGATCGAGCGCGTGGTGGTGGGCAAGCGTTCCGCGCTCACCCTGATCCTCACCGCGGTGCTGGCGCGCGGCCACGTGCTGATCGAAGACCTGCCCGGCCTGGGCAAAACCCTGATCGCCCGGTCGTTCGCCGCCGCGCTGGGCCTGCAGTTCACCCGCGTGCAGTTCACCCCGGACCTGCTTCCCGCGGACCTGCTCGGCTCGACGATCTACGACATGCAGTCGGGCCGGTTCGCCTTCCGCTCCGGGCCCATCTTCACCAACCTGTTGCTGGCCGACGAGATCAACCGCACGCCGCCCAAGACGCAGGCGGCGCTGCTCGAGGCGATGGCCGAAGGCCAAGTCAGCATCGACGGCGAAACACACCAGCTGCCGAGGCCTTTCATCGTGCTCGCGACGGACAACCCGATCGAGTACGAGGGCACCTATCCGCTGCCGGAGGCGCAGCTGGATCGATTCGCGATCCGCCTGGAACTGCGCTACCTCTCCGAGCGCGACGAGACCGCGATGCTGCGCCGCCGGCTCGAGCGCGGCTCGAACGAGCCGACCGTCAATCAAGTGGTGGATGCGCAGGACCTGCTCGCGATGCGCGAGTCGGTGGAGCAGGTGACCGTGCACGAAGACGTTTTGCACTACGTGGTTTCGCTGGCCAACGCCACCCGGCACCATCCGCAGGTGGCGGTGGGCGCGAGTCCACGCGCCGAGCTGGACCTGGTCCAACTCGCCCGCGCCCGTGCGCTTTTGCTCGGCCGCGATTACGTGATCCCCGAAGACGTCAAGGCCCTCGCCATCCCGGCGGTGGCGCACCGGATCACCCTGCGCCCGGAGATGTGGGTGCGCAAAATCCAGGGCGCCGACGTCGTCGGGGAGCTGCTGCGGCGGTTGCCGGTGCCCCGCACGGGGCACGGGGACCCTGGATGAGCGCAGGGGCAGCGGTCGAGTTCCGCTGGCGCGCATCGCAGTTGACGCGGGCGGTCGCGACCTGCGCAGGGTTGGCGCTCGCGGCAGCCGTGATCGGCGGGCGGTGGGAGCTGATCGCCTTCGCGGCGCCACTGCTCGGCGTGCTGTGCTCGATCAGCTGGCAGCGACCCGTCCCGACGGTCCGCGTGCACGGCGACCCCGATTCGCAGCGGTGCTTCGAGAACGACCGGGCCCGGGTGAAGATCTGGGCGACCGAGGACGGCGAGGCTGCCGCGGTGGAGGTGACGGTCCCGGCCGTGGGGGGAATGCAGGTCGAAGTCCTCGACGCGGATTCCCGCGACGCGAAAACCGTTGCGGCGACGGCACAACGCTGGGGCCGCTACTTCGTGCGGGCCCAGGTCGACGCGGTCGCGCGCGGCGGGCTGCTGTCGGGGACGGCCACCGTCGACGCCGCCGAAGTCATCGTGTTTCCGTTGACTCCGCCGCAGTCGACGCCCATCCCGCAAACCGAACTGCTCGACCGCCTGGGCGCCCACCTCACCCGCCATATCGGCCCGGGCGTCGAATACGCCGACATTCGCGCCTACGTCCCCGGCGACCAACTGCGGGCGGTGAATTGGCCGGTGAGCGCGCGCCGCGGCCAATTGCACGTCACGCAGCGGCTGACCGACCGCGCCGCGGACGTGGTGGTGCTGATCGACACCTATCGGCAACCGGCGGGCCCGGCCACCGAGGCCACCGAGCGCGTGGTGCGCGGCGCGGCGCAAGTGGTGCAGACCGCCCTGCGGCACGGCGACCGCGCCGGGGTCGTCGCCCTCGGCGGCAACCGACCGCGCTGGCTGGGCGCCGACATCGGGCAGCGCCAGTTCTACCGGGTGCTCGACACCGTGCTCGGCGCCGGCGATCGGTTCGAAAACACCACCGGCACTTTGGCGCCGCGCGCGGCCGTGCCCGCGGGCGCGATCGTCATCGCGTTCTCCACATTGCTCGACACCGAATTCGCGCTCGCGCTGATCGACCTGCGCAGGCGCGGCCACGTCGTCGTCGCCGTCGACATCCTCGACAGGTCCCCGTTCGAGGCCCAACAGGATCCCCTGGTGAACCGGATGTGGACGCTGCAGCGCTCGGCCATGTATCGCGACATGGCCACCGTGGGCGTCGACATCGTGTCGTGGGAGGGTGACAGCGGGTTGGAGCAGTCGATGGGTGTGCTGCCGGATCGCCGCCGGCGGGTGCGGGGGCGGCTCCGTGGCTAGCGAAGGCGCGGGTACGGTGCCGCGGCTGTGGGCCCCGGTGTTCTCGATCGCCTTCGGCTTGCTGATGGTGGGCCTGGCCGCCGACGGTTCACACGGGTTGGCGGTGACCGCTTGGGCGGCCGCCCTTTTCGCGGTGGCCGCCGGAACGGTATTTCACCCCGCGGCAACCCTTGCGGTGCTGCTGGCGGTGGTCACCATCATCTTGTCCGAACCGCCGCCGGTGTTCGTCGCGCTGTCCGGATTGTGCGCCGCCGCCTACCTGGTCTGCCGCCACGCGGCCGGCCCGGCGGCCGGTGCGGTCATGGGCAGCTGGCCCACGGCCGTTGGGGCGGTTGGCTTTACGCTCGCGGGGCTGGCCGCGACGTCGTTTCCGCTACAGCTGCCGTGGCTGCCGTTGGCCGCGCCGCTCGCGGCCCTCGGTGTCTACGTGCTGGCCGTGCGGCCGTTTCTGAGCTGAGGTCAGTGCAACAGCTGGGCGGCCTGGTCGGCCAGGTCCAGTAGCGGCTGCGGGAAGATGCCCAACGCCACGGTGATCGCGGCGCACACCGCGATCGCGGCCTTGCTCAAAATCCCCGGCGCCACCACGTGCGGGGTGTCCTCGGTCGCCTCGGTGAAGAACATCGACACGATCACTCGCACATAGAAGTAGGCGGCGATCCCACTGGCGACCACACCGACGATCACCAGCGGCACTGCGCCGCCCTGGGCGGCTGCCTTGAACACGGCGAGCTTGCTGACGAAGCCGCTCGTCAGCGGGATGCCGGCGAACGCCAGCAGGAACATCGAAAACATCACGCCCACAATGGGTGAGCGCTGCCCGAGTCCCGCCCAGTGCGACAGCGTGGCGTCCTCGACGCCGTCGGCGTCGCGGATCAGGCTGACGATGGCGAACGCGCCGACGGTGCTGAAGCTGTAAGCGAGCAGGTAGAACAGCGTCGACGAGAGGCCCGCCTGGTTGTCGGCGATGACGCCGGTGAGGATGAACCCGACGTGGGCGACCGACGAATAGGCCAGCATGCGTTTGACGTCGGTCTGGTTCACCGCGGTGATGGTGCCCACCGCCATGGTGAGAATGGAGATGGTCCACAGCACCGGCCGCCACTGCTCGTGCAGCGGCGGCAGCGCGACGTAGACCACCCGCAGCAGCGCGCCGAAGGCCGCGACCTTGGTGGCCGCCGCCATGAAACCGGTGATGGGGGTGGGGGCGCCCTGATACACGTCCGGAATCCACGAATGGAACGGAACCGCACCCACTTTGAACAGCAGGCCCACCGACAGCAGCGCGACGCCGACCAACGCCATCGAGGTGTCGCCGTGCGCCGCCAGCGCATCCCGGATGCCGGTCAGCAGCAGCGTGCCGGTCGCGCCGTACAGCAACGCCACGCCGTACAGGAAGAACGCGGACGAGAATGCGCCCAGCAGGAAGTACTTCATGGCCGCCTCCTGCGACAGCAGGCGCCGGTGCCGCGCCAGGCCGCACATCAGGTACAGGGGCAGCGAAAGAACCTCGAGCGCAACGAACATCGTCAACAGGTCGTTGGACGCCGGGAACACCATCATGCCGCCGACCGACAGCATCGCCAGGGGGAACAGCTCCGTCTGCGCGGCCCCGGCCCGCTGTGCGTCGCGCTCGGCGTCGCTGCCGGGAACCGCGGAAGCCTGCGGGGTGAAGGAATCCAGCCCGCCCGACCCGGCGGCCCCCACCCCCGCGGTGACCTTGCTGTCCGCTTTGGCCTGCGCGCGTTCGGCGATGAAGATCACCGCCAGCACCGCGACCAGCAGCACGGTGCCCTGCAGGTAAAGAGTCGGCCGGTCGATCGCCATCGCGCCCAGCACCGTCGCCCGGCCGGAGGCCGGAATCGACTCGGCCACCTCAACGGTCGCCACGAACGCGGCGATCAAACCGGCCAGGGCGAGCGTCACCTGGGCGCCGTAACGAATCCGTCTGGGCAGGAACGCCTCCGCGAGGATGCCGACCACGGCGACGCCGAACACGATCAGCGTCGGGCACAGCAGGAAGTACTCGATGCTGGGGGTGGGGAGGGTCATTATCGCGGTCCTTCGGCTGTCCGGGGTACGCGGTTGACTGCCGGCACGCTCGGCGCGGGGTCGTGCTGACCGATGGTGGTCATGGTGTTCTCGACGGCGGGGTTGATGATGTCCAGGACCGGCTTCGGGTAGATCCCGAGCACGAACAACAGCGCGATCAAGGGTGCGACCACGACCAATTCGCGTGCCCGCAGGTCACCGATCTTCTCGTTGCCGGCGGCCACCGGTCCGGTCATCATGCGCTGGTAGAGCCACAGCATGTAGATGGCCGACAGCACCAGCGCGGTGACACCGAACGCGGCGGCGAGCCAGTAACGATTGAAAGTGCCCAGCAGCACCAGGAATTCGCTGACGAACGGCGCCAGGCCGGGCAGCGACAACGTCGCCATGGCCGAGACGAGGAACGTGCCCGCCAACACCGGGGCCACCTTCTGCACGCCGCCGTAATCGGCGATCTGCCGGCTGCCGTGCCGGGCTATCAGGAATCCCGCGATCAGGAAGACCGCCGCCGTGGACAGGCCGTGGTTGAGCATGTACAGCGTCGACCCGCTCTGCCCCTGGCTCGTCATCACGAAGATGCCCAGGATGATGAATCCGAAGTGGGAGATGGAGGTGTAGGCGATCAGGCGCATGACGTCGGTCTGCCCGATCGCGACGATGGCGCCGTAGATGACCCCGATGACGGCCAGCACGATGATCAGGGGGCGGAAATACGTTGAGGCGCCGGGGAAGAGCTGAAGGCAGTAGCGCAGCATGCCGAAGGTGCCGACCTTGTCCATCACCGCCATCATCAACACCGCGGTCGCCGGGGTGGCCTCCACCGCGGCGTCGGGCAGCCAGCGGTGAAACGGCCACAGCGGCGCCTTGATCGCGAACGCGAACATGAAGCCCAAGAACAGCGCCTTGAACACCGCGGAGTCGGCGCCGTAGCGGCCGGAGGCGACGCCGGCCACGATCTCGCGGAAGTCGAAGGTGCCCGAACCGTGCTGCGCGGTCACCACGTACAGCCCGATCACCGCGGCCAGCATGATCAGCCCGCCGAACAGGTTGTACAGCAGGAACTTCACCGCCGCGCGGGACCGGCCCGGGCCACCGCCGAAGCCGCCGATCAGGAAGTACATCGGGATGAGCATGGCCTCGAAGAACACGTAGAACAGCAGCACGTCGAGCGCGACCACCGAGATCAACACCATCGCCTCGATGGCCAGCGTCAGGGCAACGTAGGCGTGCACGCCGCGATGGCTGCGTTCGCCGCCATCACCGTCGCTCCAACCCGCCACCTGCAGCACTGGGATCAGCACCGCGGTGAGCAGCACCAGCACCACTGCGATGCCGTCCACGCCCAGGGAGTAAGTGGCACCGAACGCCGGTATCCAGGAATGACTTTCGACGAATTGGTAAGTGCTGCCCCCGGACTTGAAGCCCAGCGTGACGACGATCGCCACCGCCAGCGTTAGAACGCCGAACACGAGGCCGGTCCACTTGGCCAGCCGGCGCAGCCCGGGCGGCAGCAGGATGACGAGCACCGAGCCGGCCAGCGGCACCAGCCACAGAATGCTCAGCCAGGGAAGGGTTTTCACCACAGTTTCACCGCCAGGATCAGCGCGACCACCAGGACCGCGCCCGTCAGCATCGACAATGCGTAGTTGCGGGCGAAGCCGGTTTGCAGCCCCCGCAAGCGATTCGAAGTCCGACCGACCAGCGCGGCCAGCGCGTTGACCGAGCCGTCCACCCCGGCGTTGTCGACGTCGACCAGCGCCTGGGTCAGCTCGGCCCCGGGGCGCATGAAGAGCTCCTCGTTGAACGCGTCGCCGTAGAAGTCCCTGCGCGCGGCCGTGGTGACCGGCGACACCGCAAGCGGGGCGACGCGGGGGATTTCGGCGTTGGCGTACAACCGGTAGGCCACCGCGATGCCGACCGCGACGACGCCCAGCGCCACGGCGGTGCTGACCCAGGCCGGGAACGCGTGGGTCACCTCTTCGTGTTTGCCGACGACCGGTTCGAGCCAGCGCGCCAGGGTGCCCCGCCAGGCCAGCAGTCCACCGGAGAACACCGAGCCGACGGCGAGCAGGATCATCGGCCAGGTCATCAGGCCGGGCGCCTCGTGGGGATGTGTGCCGGGGCCCCAACGCTTTTTGCCGAAGAAGGTCATCAGCATCACGCGCGTCATGTAGAACGCGGTGACGCCCGCGCCCAGCAGGGCGGCCCCGCCGAGGACGTAGCCGCGGGCGTCGCCGGCGCCCAGGGCCGCCTCGATGATGGCGTCCTTGGAGAAGAAGCCCGCGAACGGGGGCACGCCGATGATCGCCAGATAGCCGAGGCCGAAGGTGGCGAAGGTGACCGGCAGGGCGGCGCGCAGGCCGCCGTAGCGGCGCATGTCCTGCTCTTCGTGCATGGCGTGGATCACCGCGCCGGAGCCGAGGAATAGGCCGGCCTTGAAGAAGCCGTGGGTGAGCAGGTGCATGATCGCGAACGCGTAGCCGGCCGGGCCCAGGCCGGCGGCCAGCACCATGTATCCGATCTGACTCATGGTGGACGCCGCCAGCGCGCGCTTGATGTCGTCCTTGGCGCAGCCGATGAACGCTCCGAGTAGCAACGTGACGGCGCCGACCACCACCACCGCCGTTTGCGCGTCGGGCGCCAGGTTGTAGAGCGGGTTGGACCGCACGATCAGGTAGACGCCGGCCGTCACCATGGTGGCGGCGTGGATCAGCGCCGACACCGGGGTGGGGCCCTCCATGGCGTCACCCAGCCAGGCCTGCAGCGGAACCTGCGCGGACTTGGCGCAGGCGCCCAGCAGCAGCAGCAACCCCATCGCCGTCAGGGCGCCGCGCCCGGCGGCGGGCGCCCCGGCGAACACCCCGGCATACGACAGCGTGCCGAACGTGCTGAACATCAAGAACATTCCGAGCGCGAGCCCGGCGTCCCCGACGCGGTTCATCACGAACGCCTTCTTGGCCGCCGTGGCCGCCGTCGGCTTGTGGTACCAGAACCCGATCAGCAGGTAGGAGGCCAGGCCCACGCCCTCCCAGCCGACGTAGAGCACCACGTAGTTGTCGGCGACCACCAGCAGCAGCATCGAGGCCAGGAACAGGTTGAGGTAGCCGAAAAACCTGCGCCGGTCCGGGTCCTCGGCCATGTAGGCGACCGAATAGATGTGGATCAGCGATCCGACCCCGGAGATCAGCAGGACGAAACACACCGACAGCTGGTCGATCTGCATGCCGAGGTCCACCTGCAGTTGGCCCACCGGGATCCAGCTGAACACCGTCTGGTGGATGACCCGGTCCTCGGCGGCGCGGCCGAGCAGCTCGTTCAGCAGGTCCAGGCCCACGCCGAACGCCGCCAGCGCGGTGGCGCAGCCGAGCCAGTGCCCCCACGGGTCGGTGCGTCGTCCGCCGAACAACAGGATCGCGGCACCCGCCAGCGGCAGCGCCACCAGCAGCCAGGTGTAGTGAGTCATGTTGGCGCTGTCAGCCTTTGAGTAGGTTCGCGTCGTCGACCGACGCCGATTTGCGGGCACGGAAAATCGTCATGATGATGGCCAGGCCGACGACGACCTCGCAGGCGGCCACCACCATCGTGAAGAACGCGATCATCTGCCCGTCCAGGTGGCCGTGCATCCGCGCGAACGTGACGAACGCCAGGTTCACCGCATTCAGCATCAGCTCGACGCACATGAACATCACGATGGCGTTGCGCCGCAACAGCACACCCGAGGCCCCGATCGTGAACAGCAGGGCCGAAAGGTACAGGTAATTGGCCGGATTCACGATGCACCGCCTTTGATCGCCTGACGCGAGGGGGTCTCCTTGCCGTCGGCGCCGCGGCTGCGCAGGATCGGCGACACCGAAAGCTCCGAGTACGACCCGTCGGGCAGCAGCGCGGCCACGTCGACGGCGTTGTGCCGCGCATAGACACCGGGGCTGGGCATCGGGGTTGGGTGCCCACCGGGCTGGAACCGCTCCTGGGAGAGCTCCCGCTGCGTCTTGCGGCGCTCGAAACGCTCGCGGTGCGCCAGCACCATCGCCCCGACGGCCGCGGTGATCAGCAGCGCGCTGGTGAGCTCGAAGGCCCACACGTACCGGGAGAAGATCAGGGCGGCAAGCCCTTCCACGTTGCCGTTGGCGTTGGCAGTGGTCAGCCCGGCGAAGCCACCGGTCGCGCCGGTGCCGATCGCGGCGATCAGCAGAACGCCGAACCCGACGCCGGCCAACACCGCGGCGACGCGCTGACCGCGCAGCGTCTCCTTCAGGGATTCCGCCGAGTCCACGCCGATCAGCATCAGCACGAACAAGAACAGCATCATCACCGCGCCCGTGTAGACCACGACCTGGACGACGCCGAGAAACAGCGCGTCCTGGATCATGTAGAAGACCGCGAGGATGATCATCGTCATCGCCAGGAACATCGCCGAGTACACGGCGTTGACCGCCAGCACCACCCCGATCGCGCCGATCAGCGCGAGCGCGCCCAGCACCCAGAACGCGACCGCCTCACCGGTGGAGGTGCGGACGATGGTGTCGGCCGCCAACAGCTCGCCCGTCAATCCGGTCACCGGGACTCTCCGGCGTTCTCGATCTGCCGCAGGCCGTCGGCGGTCACGTTGCCCTGGTAATAGTCCTTGTCGGTGGCGCCGGGCGCCCGGGGATGCGGCGGCGCGGTCATCTCCGGCAGCAACGGGGCCAGCAGTCGGTCCTTTTCGTAGATCAGGTCGGCTCGGTTGTCGTCGGCCATCTCGTAGTCGTTGGTCATCGTCAGCGCCCGGGTGGGGCAGGCCTCGATGCACAGGCCGCAGCCGATGCACCGCAGGTAGTTGATCTGGTAGACCCGCCCGTAGCGCTCCCCGGGCGAATACCTCAACTCCTCGGTGTTGTCCGCGCCCTCGACGTAGATGGCGTCGGCCGGGCACGCCCACGCGCACAACTCGCACCCGATGCATTTCTCCAGACCGTCCGGGTAGCGGTTGAGTTGGTGGCGGCCGTGATAGCGCGGCGCGACCGGGCCCGGCTTCTCCGGGTACTCCTCGGTGACGTTCTTCTTGAACATCGACCCGAACGTCACGCCGAACCCGGCGACAGCGTCCAAAAACTTAGCCACGTGCGTTCTCCTTGCTCGCGGCCGCCAAAGACTTCATCGGCAGCGGCGGTGTCGGGAATACCGGAGTGGAGCCCTGTCCGGCCGGAAGTTGTTTGGCCTCGCGGCGCAGCTGCCGCTCCAGCGCGCGAATGCCGGGCGTGCTGAAGGGTTTTCGCAGCAACAGCACCAGCACGGTGGCGAATACGAGGCTGCTGACCACCAGCAGCGGCGTCCAGTGCGCGTACCCCTGGTTCTGCAGCGTGCGGATCACCGCGGCGATCAACACCCAGACCAGCGAGGCCGGGATCAGCAGCTTCCAGCCCAGCCCCATGAACTGGTCGTAGCGCAACCGGGGCAGCGAGGCGCGCAACCAGAAGTAGATGAACAGGAAGGTCCACATCTTGGCGGTGAACCACAGCACGGGCCACCACCCGGTGTTGGCGCCGTCCCACATGTTGATCGGCCACGGCGCATGCCAGCCGCCGAAGAACAGGACGGTGGCCAGCGAGGAAACCGTCATCATGTTGACGTACTCGGCCAGCATGAACATCGCGAACTTCAGCGACGAGTACTCGGTGTGGAAGCCCGCGACCAGCTCACCCTCCGCCTCGGGCAAATCGAATGGCGCCCGGTTGGTTTCGCCGACCATGGAGATCAGGTAGATCACGAACGACGGCAGCAGCAGGAAGACGAACCAGACCCGGTCCTGCGCGGCGACGATCTGCGACGTCGACATGGTGCCGGCGTAGAGGAAAACCGCCGCGAACGACAGCCCCATCGCCACCTCGTAGGAGATGACCTGGGCGGTGGAGCGCACCCCGCCGAGCAGCGGGTAGGTGGACCCGGATGCCCAGCCGCCCAGCACGATCCCGTACACCCCGATCGCCGACAGCCCCAGGATGAACAGCACCGCGACCGGCAGGTCGGTCAGCTGGAGCGGTGTGCGGTGGCCGAACACGGACACCACCGGGCCGAACGGGATGAACGCGAAGGCGGTGAACGCGGGGATGGTGGAGATGACGGGCGCCGCGAAGTAGACGAACTTGTCGACGCCGCCCGGGGTGATGGTTTCCTTGAGCGCCAACTTGATTCCGTCGGCCAGGCTCTGCAGGGCACCCCACGGTCCCGCCCGGTTGGGCCCGGGGCGCAGCTGCATCCAGCCCAGGATCTTGCGCTCGAGCAGGATCGCGACCAGCACGTTGAGCATGAGGAACACGAAGATGGCCAGCGCCTTGCCCAGCACCAGCCACCAGGTGTCGTGCCCAAACGCGGATAAGGAGCTCGTCATGATGATTTGCGCCGCTCCTCTTCATCGCTCCGTCCCCCGCAAGCGGGAGGTGCCCCCACTGCATCGTCGCCGGCGGATCCCACTCCGATTTTCACTGTGCTGCCCACGGTTACGCCCAACTGCCGGTGGACGGCGCACCCCGGTGAATTCAGCGGAAGCCAGACCACCCGGTCGGGCATGTCGGTGATCACCAGCGGCAGGCTGATCGACCCGCGTGGTGTGCTGATGGTGACCGCGTCACCGTCGCCGGCGCCGATTTCGGCGGCGGTGTCGGCCGACAACCGCGCTGCGGGTTTGCGTGCGGTCCCGGCGAGATGCGGTTCGCCGTCCTGCAATCGGCCGTTGTCCAGCAGCATGCGCCAACCGGTCAGCACGGCTTCGCCGGCGCCGGGCTGCGCGGGCCGCGGGGCCGCAACGTCGCTCCCGGCGGCCCACTTGCCGTCCCAACTGCCCAGCGCGGACAGTTCCGCGCGGGCCGCGTCCGCGGTCGACAGCCCCAGATAGACGCCCATCTCGTCGGCCAGCGCGTCGAGCACCTGGTGGTCGGATTGGCCGGCTTGCGCGATGGTGCCGCGCAGGGCCGGGGCGAACGGGCGGTAGCGGCCCTCCCAGTTGACGAAGGCGCCGGCCTTCTGCGTCGTCGGGGCGACCGGGAACACCACGTCGGCGCGCTCGGTGACGGCGCTGCGCCGCAGCTCCAGGCTGACGACGAACCCCGCGGCGTCGAGCGCGGCCAGGACGGCTTCGGGGTCGGCGAAGTCGTCGGGTTCGACGCCGCCGACCAGCAGGGCGCCCAGCGTCCCATCGGAGGCCGCCGCCAGGATGCCGTTCACGTCACGCCCTGCGGCCGATGGCAATTCGGAAACGTGCCACGCCGCCGCGATCTGGGCGCGGGCGGTCTCGTCGTCAAGCGGCCGGCCACCCGGCAGCAGGGCGGGTAGTGCCCCGGCCTCCAGCGCGCCGCGCTCCCCGGCGCGGCGCGGCACCCACGCCAGCCGGGCCCCGGTGGCGTCGGCGAGCCGGGCCGCGGCGGACAACCCGCCGGGCACCGTGGCCAGGCGTTCCCCGACCATGATGACCGCGCCGGCGGTGGACAGCAGTTCGCCGACCTCGCCGGTGGCCAGCCCATCCAGCGCGGCCGCTTCGGTCCCCGGAACGGTTTTGATGAGCCGACCGGACATCTTGACCAGTGCCCGGGTGGCGAAGGGCGCCACCGCGTACACCGGCAGCCCGTGCTTGCGGGCGGCCTTGCGCAGTCGCAGGAACACGATCGGCGACTCGTCCTCGGGCTCGAACCCGACCAGCACCACCACCGGCGCCGATTCGAGATCGGAGTAGCTGACGTCACGACGGCCGGCGATCCGCGCCGCCAGGAAGTCGGCCTCCTCGGCCGAGTTCGGCCGGGCACGGAAGTCGATGTCGTTGCTGTCCAAGACGATTCGCGCGAACTTGGAGTAGGCGTAGGCGTCTTCCAGGGTGGCCCGCCCGCCGACCAGCACACCGGTGCGCCCGCGAGCCTCGTCCAGGCCCCGGATCGCCGTCGCCATCGCGTGCGACCACGACGCGGGCACCAGGGAGCCGTCGGCGTCGCGGATCAGGGGAGTGGTGATCACGTCCGGCTGCGTCGCGTAGGTGAACGCCCACCGGCCCTTGTCGCAGTTCCACTCCTCGTTGACCTCGGGGTCGTCACCGGCCAGGCGGCGCAACACCTTGCCGCGGCGATGGTCGGTGCGCTGGGCGCACCCGGAGGCGCAGTGCTCGCACACGCTGGGGCTGGACACCAGGTCGAAGGGGCGGGCCCGGAAGCGGTAGGCGGTCCCGGTCAGCGCGCCCACCGGGCAGATCTGGACCGTGTTGCCCGAAAAATAGGAATCGAAAGGCTCGTTAGCGTAGATGCCGACCTGTTGCAGGGCGCCGCGCTCCTGCATGTCGATGAAGATGTCACCGGCGATCTGCTCGGAGAACCGCGTGCAGCGGGCGCACAGGATGCAGCGCTCGCGGTCGAGCAGCACCTGGGCGGAGATGTTGATCGGTTTGGCGAAGGTGCGCTTGACGTCGGTGAAGCGAGAATCCGCGCGGCCGTTGGACATCGCCTGGTTCTGCAGCGGGCACTCGCCGCCCTTGTCGCACATCGGGCAGTCCAGCGGATGGTTGATGAGCAACAGCTCCATCACGCCGTGCTGGGCCTTGTCGGCGGCCTCCGACGTGAGCTGCGTGCGGACCACCATGTCGTCGGTGGCGACGGTGGTGCACGACGCCATTGGCTTGCGTTGCCCCTCCACCTCGACCAGGCACTGCCGGCACGCGCCGACCGGCTCGAGCAGCGGGTGGTCGCAGAACCGCGGGATCTGGATGCCCATCAACTCGGCGGCGCGAATCACCAATGTGCCCTTGGGCACGCTGATTTCGTTGCCGTCGATGGTCAGCGTGACCATTTCCGGCGGACGTGCCCCTTCCTTCTCGGGGCCGTCCTTGGGGTCACCGGTTTCGGTTTTGGCGGCACTAGTCAAAGTGTCAAGCCTTTCCGTTCAGCATGGAGTCCCTCGGGTCGAACGGGCACCCGCCGCCCTCGACGTGGGCGACGTACTCGTCGCGGAAGTACTTGATCGAACTCATCACCGGGCTGGCGGCGCCATCGCCCAACGCGCAGAACGACTTTCCGAGAATGGTGTCGGAGATGTCGAGCAGCTTGTCGATGTCCTCGCTGGTGCCCTTACCGGTTTCCAGCCGATCGTAGATCTGGTCCAGCCAGAAGGTGCCCTCGCGGCACGGGGTGCACTTGCCGCACGACTCGTGCTTGTAGAAGTACGTCCAGCGCTGCACGGCGCGCACCACGCAGGTGGTCTCGTCGAAGATCTCCAGCGCCTTGGTGCCCAGCATCGAGCCGGCGGCACCGACGCCCTCGTAATCCAGCGGCACGTCCAGATGTTCCTCGGTGAGCAGCGGTGTCGAGGACCCGCCCGGGGTCCAGAACTTCAGGCGATGCCCGGCGCGGACCCCGCCCGCGTAGTCGAGCAATTCGCGCAGCGTGATGCCGAGCGGGGCCTCGTATTGACCGGGGCGGGTGACATGGCCGGACAGCGAATACAGCGTGAAGCCGGGCGATTTCTCGCTGCCCATCGATCGGAACCATTCGACGCCGTTGAGAATGATCGGCGGCACGCTGGCGATCGTCTCGACGTTGTTGATCACCGTGGGGCAACCGTAAAGCCCGGCCACGGCGGGGAACGGTGGCCGCAGCCGGGGCTGGCCGCGCCGGCCCTCCAGACCCTCCAGCAGCGCCGTTTCCTCGCCGCAGATGTAGGCGCCCGCACCGGCGTGCACCACCAGTTCCAGGTCGTAGCCGGATCCTTCGATGTCGCGGCCCAGATAGCCGGCGGCGTAAGCCTCGGCGACCGCGTTCTGCAGCCGGCGTATTACCGGCACCACTTCGCCGCGCACGTAGATGAAGGCATGGCTGGCCCGGATCGCGTAGGAGGCGATGATGGCGCCCTCCACCAACAGGTGGGGCGTCGCCAGCATCAGCGGAATGTCTTTGCACGTACCGGGTTCGGATTCGTCCGCGTTGACTACCAGGTAGTGCGGCTTGGCGGCCGGGCCGGTGTCGCCCTGCGGGATGAACGACCACTTGGTTCCGGTCGAGAAGCCGGCGCCGCCGCGACCGCGCAGACCCGAGTCCTTCACGGCCCCGATCACCGCGTCGGGGTCCATCTTCAGGGCCTTCTTCAGCGCCTGGTAACCGTCGTGGCGCTGGTAGGTCTCCAGCGTGAACGACTTCGGGTCGTCCCAGTAGGCGCTGATGACCGGGGTCAGCGGGGTGGTCATGACTCGCCTCCGGGAGCCGGCGGGGCTTCCATGCCCTTCTCCTTCGCCACCTGCAGCCCGGCCAAAGTGGCTGCACCGGCGCCGCCCTGGCCCTGGTCGGGGCGCTCGTCGGGCAGGCCGGCCAGGATGCGCGAGGTTTCGCGGAACTTGCACAGCGCACCGCGGGTGGGAGCCTTGGGATTTCCGGATCGCAGCGAGTCGACGAGTTCGCGTGCCGACTCGCACGTCTGGTTGTCGTAGAACTCCCAGTTGACCATCACCACCGGGGCGAAGTCGCACGCCGCGTTGCATTCGATGTGCTGCAACGTGACCGAGCCGTCGTCGGTGGTCTCATCATTGCCGATGCCGAGATGTTCTTTGAGCGCGTCGAATACCGCGTCGCCGCCCATGACCGCGCACAGCGTGTTGGTGCAGACGCCGACCAGGTAATCACCGGTGGGGCCGCGCCGGTACATGGTGTAGAAACTCGCCACCGCCGACACCTCGGCCCCGGTCAGCCCCAACTGCTCCCCGCAGAACTCGAGGCCCGCCGGGGTGAGGTAGGAATCCTCGGCCTGCACCAGGTGCAGCAGCGGCAGCAGCGCCGAGCGCTTGTTGGGGTAGCGGCCGATGATCTCCTTGGCGTCGACCTCGAGGCGCGCCCGCACCTCGGGCGAATACGACTGCGGCGCACCCTCGGTGACGAACGCGTTGGGCTCCTCGGGCGGGGGTCCGAGCCGGATGAAGACCGGCTGTCCCTGCGGGCCGGTCACCGGTCCACCCCGCCCATGACCGGGTCGATGCTGGCGACCGCGGTGATCAGGTCGGCCACCATGCCGCCCTCGCACATCGCCGCGACCGACTGCAGGTTGGTGAACGAGGGGTCCCGGTAGTGCACCCGGTAGGGCCGGGTGCCGCCGTCGCTCACCATGTGCACGCCCAGCTCGCCGCGCGGCGATTCCACCGCGGTGTACACCTGGCCCGCCGGCACCCTGATGCCCTCGGTGACCAATTTGAAGTGGTGGATCAGGGCCTCCATCGAGCCGCCCATGATCTTGGCGATGTGCTCGGGTGAGTTACCCATGCCGTCGGGGCCCACCTTCAGGTCGGCCGGCCAGGCGATCTTGCGGTCCTCGATCATCGTCGGACCCGGCTTCAACTTGTCCAGACACTGCTCGACGATCTTGATCGACTCCCACATCTCGTTGACGCGAATCATGTAGCGGCCGTAAGCATCACACGTGTCGGCGGTCATCACGTCGAATTCGTAGTTTTCATATCCGCAGTAGGGCTCGCTCTTGCGCAGGTCGTGCGGCAAGCCGGTGGCGCGCAGGATCGGCCCGGTGATGCCCAGCGCCATGCAACCGGTCAGATCCAGGTAGCCGACGTCGCAGGTGCGGGCTTTCCAGATGGCGTTTTCGTTGAGCAGGCCGCCCATTTCGCGCAGCACCTGGCGCAGCGGCTTGAGGGCTTCGGCGATGTCGGACTCCGCGCCCGGCGGCAGGTCCTGCGCGACGCCGCCCGGCCGGATGTAGGCGCTGTTCATTCGCAGCCCGGAGATCTTCTCGAACAGGGTCAGGACGATCTCGCGGCCTCGGAAACCGACGAACATCGGGGTCATGGCGCCCAGCTCCATGCCGCCGGTGGCCAGCGCCACCAGATGCGAGGAGATCCGGTTGAGCTCCATCATCATCACCCGGATGACGTTGACCCGCTCCGGGATCTGATCGGTGATGCCGAGCAGCTTCTCCACGCCCAGGCAGTAGGCGGTCTCGTTGAAAAACGGTGAGAGGTAATCCATTCGGGTCACGAATGTGACGCCCTGCGTCCAGTACCGGTATTCCAGGTTCTTTTCGATCCCGGTGTGCAGGTAGCCGATTCCGCATCGGACGTCGGTGATCGTCTCGCCCTCGATCTCGAGGATCAGCCGCAACACCCCGTGGGTGGACGGGTGTTGGGGCCCCATGTTGACGACGATCCGTTCGCCGGGGTCCGCGTTGCGGGCGGCCTCGACGATCTGGTCCCAGTCCTGGCCGCCGGCGACCAAGACGGTCTCCGGGCTTTCCGCGCCGCCGCTGGTCGAATCGGTGATTGTGCTCATCAGTTGTACGCTCTCCGCTCGTCGGGCGGGGGTATCTGCGCACCCTTGTATTCCACCGGGATGCCGCCGAGGGGGTAGTCCTTGCGTTGCGGGTGGCCATGCCAGTCGTCGGGCATCTCGATCCGGGTCAGCGACGGATGCCCGTCGAAGATGATGCCGAAGAAGTCGTAGGTTTCCCGCTCGTGCCAGTCGGTGGTCGGGTAGATGCCGAACAGCGAGGGGATGTGCGGATCACCGTCCGGCACAGCCACTTCCAGGCGGACGCGGCGATTGTGCGTGATCGACTGCAGCGGATACACGGCGTGCAGTTCGCGGCCCGTCTCGTGGGGGTAGTGCACCCCGCTCACGCCCAGGCACATCTCGAAACGCAGTCCGGGCTCGTCGCGAAGGCGCTGGGCCACCCGGGGCAGGGCGTCCCGGCGCACGTGCAGGGTCAGCTCGTCGCGGTACACCACGACCTTCTCCAGCGCGTCGGACAATTCGACGTCGGCGCTTTTCAGGGCCTCGGCCAGCTTGTCGACCACGTCGTCGAAGTAGCCCCCGTATGGGCGGGGCGAGCTGCCGGGTAGCACGACCTCCCGGACCAGCCGTCCGTACCCGGTGGTGTCACCGCTACCGGAGATGCCGAACATGCCGCGGCGTACGCCGATCACTTCGCCGTCGGCCCGGGGCGGGCCCCCGCCTTCGGTTGCCGCTTCCTTGGGGTCGTGGTCCGGCGAGCTCATCGCAGCAGCCCGCGCATCTCGATCGTGGGCCGGGCGGCCAGCGCCGCCTGCTCGGCTTCCGCGATGGCTTCTTCGCGGTTGACGCCCAGCGGCATCTGTTGAATCTTCTCGTGCAGCTTGAGGATTGCGTGCAGCAGCATCTCGGGCCGCGGCGGGCAACCGGGCAGGTAGATGTCCACCGGGACCACGTGATCCACGCCCTGCACGATCGCGTAGTTGTTGAACATCCCGCCCGACGATGCGCACACGCCCATGGCCAGCACCCACTTCGGCTCGCCCATCTGGTCGTAGATCTGGCGCAGCACCGGCGCCATCTTCTGGCTCACCCGGCCGGCCACGATCATCAGGTCGGCTTGCCGCGGCGTCGCCGAGAACCGCTCCATGCCGAACCGCGCGATGTCGAATCTCGGTCCGGCGGTTGCCATCATCTCGATGGCGCAGCACGCCAACCCGAATGTCGCCGGCCACAACGAGTTCTTGCGGACGTAACCGGCCACCTTCTCGACCGTCGACAGCAGAATCCCACCGGGCAGCTGTTCCTCGAGACCCACGTCTACCTCAATCCCACGTCAGGCCGCCGCGGCGCCACACATAGGCGTACGCCACAAAAACCGTGAGCATGAACACCACCATCTCGACCAACGCGAACGTTCCCAGCGCGTCGTAACTGACCGCCCAGGGATACAAGAACACGATTTCGATGTCGAAGACGATAAACAGCATTGCGGTCAGGTAATACTTCACCGGGAACCGCTGTCCGCTCGCCGCGTGCGGGCCGCTGACCGGGCTTTCGGTCGGCTCGATCCCGCACTCGTAGGCCGCCATCTTCGACTTGTTGTATCGCGACGGTCCGGCGATGCTCGCGATCGCGACCGATCCCACGGCGAAGGCCGCCGCTATCGCTCCGAGAACCAGGATGGGTATGTAGACGTTCAACTCGCTCCAAGATCTCCTCGTACGGGTCGCCGTGCGGCGGCCGGGCGGGGGGCCGGGCTGCTGTGACGTACGCGGGCTGCGGGGCGCCACAGTGACCTCCACAACATAGCGTCGTGAAGACAGGTGTGCTTTGTCGGGGTGGGGGTATCCGTCAGAGTTTTGTGTCGTAGCAACCCGGCGGTTGGCCGCCGTGCACCGGCACCTTCGTCCGCGAGGCGCGACCGGGTGCTGTTACCGCAGGTGAAGGCGCTAGCGGGTGGGGGTGCGGAGCAGTCCCAGCACCGTGCGGCCGAGCACGATGGGGTCGATCGGGTGCGGCACGGCGGCTTCGGCCCGCGACCAGTTCGCCAGCCAGGCGTCGTCCGCGCGGCCGGTCAGCACCACGAGGGGCGGGCACGTCGCGAGTTCGTCCTTGAGTTGTTTGGCGATTCCCATGCCGCCGGTGGGCGTGGCCTCGCCGTCCAGAATGGCCAAGTCGATGCCGCCCTCGTCCATCTGGCGCACCACCATCGGGGCCGTCGCCACCTCGAGGTAGGTCAGCTCCGGCAAATCCGGATGCAGGTGCTTGCCCAGGGCCCGGATCACCTGTTCGCGGGTGTTGGCGTTGTCGCTGTAGACCAGGATCCGCAGGGCAACGCTGGATTCGGGGCTGGAATCGGGCACGGTCCAGATGGTACTGGTGCCGCACCGGCTTTACTGGGCAGCCCGCACGAAGACCAGTTCCGCGGCCGCCTTGGCCGTCGAACCCATCATGGAAAGCCGGTTCCAGCCCAGGTCGAACCTGGTGCGGTCGACGTCGGTCTCCCCGGTGACCCGGATCGATCCGTCGTCGAGCTCGGTGATGGTGGCGGAGACCGGCAGCGGCTCGGTGATGCCTTTGATGGTGAACGCGGCCCGCACATCCGCCGCGTTGCCTTTGGTCGGTTGCACCGCGGTGACGACGACGTTGATCTCGCCGTAGCGCTCGACGTCGAAGAAGTCGGCGGAGCGCAGGTGCTTGTCGCGCCGCCCGATGCCGGTGTCGATCGAGGCCGCGCGGATGTCGATGCGCCCGAAAACTGCTCCCGCGCCCGTCAGTTGGCCGTCGCCACTGAACTCGGTGAACCGGCCCTTGACGTTGACCAGGCCCCACATGTTTCTGATCTTGAAGGTGATGGCCGAGCGGTCCGGGACGAGGTTCCAGACGCCGGCCACGTCGGGATCGTTCAGCAGTGTTTCCAGAGTTGTCATCTCCCACCCCATCTCTCGAGGGGAATCTAACCGCTATTGCATCAGCGGCGCGATCTCTGCGGGGTCGAAATACTCGTCGATCCGGGCGAGCCGACCGTCATCGCCGACCCTGATCACGATGCAGACCCGCATCGAGATCGATTGGCCGGCATGGCCGGTGGCGTGCAGGACGTGCTGCTGGACGAAGCCGCCCTCGAAAAAGCGCCGGTCCAGGATTTCATAGCGGCGTTCGGTGGTCGCGTTGATGAACCAGTCGATGACCCGCAACGCGCGGGCCTTGCCGTCGTCGCGGCGCGCGCCCACCCGCCAGACCGCGATGTCGTCGCTCCACATCGCCTCGACCGCCGCGAAGTCACCCTTTTCGATGGCCGCGAACAGCCGGTCGGCCGCGTCGGCGACGGTTTCCGCACTCGTCATGGCAAACGCTCCTATTCGCTGTTGTCGTAACCCGGGTGTGCGGCGGCCAGCCGGCGCCGCACCAGCGTGCGCAGGCAGGCCGTCACCTCCAAGGCCCGCCCGTCCAGCTCGCCGGCCCGGATCGCGGCGGCCAGCTCTTCCTCGTCGGCGAACCCCAGGTCGGCCAGGGCGGCGCGGGATTCGGCCTCGCTCTCGTCGAGCAGTTCGCGCTCGACGATGCGCAACGCGTTGGCCGCCACCCTGGCGTGGAAGTTGACCTGCCCGCTGGTCGCCGACCGCACGTCGGTCTCCAGGAATTCGGCCACCGCGGCCACCAGCTCGGCGGCGATCGGCCGGCCGTACGCGCCGATCATCAGGCGGCTCCTTCGAGCAGGTCGAGCAGGTCCCACTCGGTCTCGCACACGCGGCGACCGATGGTGGCCAGCTCCACCGAGCGGTGCAGACCGGTCAGATGCCGCTCGGCCTGATAGCGGCAGATGACCCCCCAGCGCAGCGTGGCCAGCACCAGCCACCAATGGAAGGCCACTCGATCCACGCTGGAACCGCTGGCCTGCTCGTAGGCGCGCAGGAAGCTCTCGATGCTGCCCAGACCGCCGGCGCCGAGACCGGCGGGAGCGCCGAAGCGCCAGGCCCGGATGCAGAACCAGGCCAGGTCGTCGTGCGGGTCGCCGCGGTGCACCAGCTCCCAGTCGAGGACGGCGGCGAGGCGGGACCCCTCGACGATCAGGTTGCCCATCCGGTAGTCGCCGTGCACCAGGACGTCCGCCGACGGTTCGGGCCGACGGGCCTCCAGCCAGCGAAACGCCCATTCGAAGGTGGCCGTGGTGTCGCCCATCGCGTCGAGCCGCTCCCGATACCGCGCGAGCGGATCCTCGTGGGCCAGCCCGGGGATGTCCGGGTCCGCGCGGTGGATGGCCGCCAGCGCCTGCGCGCATTGCCGCAGCAGCCCCGCGCGCGCCGCCTGCCCACCGGCGGCGTCGAGTTGCCGCTGGATGCGCCGGACGATGGTCTCGCCCGCGATCGCCTCGCAGATCAGAAAGGGATTGCCCAGTGCCGCAGGCGAATCGTCGGCGGTCAGGACGTGGGGGACCGGTGCGCCGGCGGCTGCGGCGGCGGCCTGGGCGCGCGCCTCGAGCTCCATGCCTGCGTGCACGTCGTCGGGTGCGCCGGTGCGCAGGATCAACGCTTGGCTCCGGTCGCCGGTGGCGGCGTCGAACGCCCAGGTGGCGCGGCTGGCGCCGCCGGTCAGGGCGCGCAGGTTGTGCACCGCGACGTCGGCGCCGAGGACCGGCGCCAGCAGCGCGGCGAGTTGTGCGGCCAGGTCGTCGGTCGGCGTCACTTGCCAAACTTAAACAGCCGCTGTGCCACCCGGCGAATCTGGATCTCCTCGGCGCCTTCGGTGATCCGGTAGCGGCGATGGTGGCGATAGATGTGCTCGAACGGCTCGTGCCGGCTGTAGCCCAGGCCACCGAAGATCTGCATGGCCCGATCGGCGGCGTCGCAGACGAGCCGGTTCGCCCGGTAGTTGGCCATCGACACCTTGTCCGAGACCTCCATGTGGTGATCGCGGTCCAGGTGCCAGGCGGCGTAGGCCACCAGCAGCCGCACCATCTGGGCTTCGGTCTGCAGTTCCGCGAGCGGCCATTGCACGGCCTGGTTGACCGACAGCGGCTTGCCGAACACGGTTCGCCTGCCGGCGTATTCGGCGGCGCGGTCGATGCAGTACTGCGCGGCGCCCAGGCTGCTCGCGGCCTGCCGAATCCTGTTCTCGTGCAGGAAGGTCTGCGCCACCTCCAGGCCGCGGTCCACCTCACCGAGGACCGCATCGGCGGGTACCCGGACGTCGGTCAACCGGACTTCGCCATGGTCGGTCGGCATGTTGAAGGTCCACCAGTAGTAGGGGACTTCGAACCCGGGCGCGTCCGTCGGCACCAGAAACGCCGTGATGCCCCGCGCCTGGCCGGGCTCACCGGAGGTGCGCGCGAAGACCAGGTCGTGGGTCGCGCGGTGCACGCCGGTGTTGAACCGCTTGGATCCGTTGATCACCCAGTCGTCGCCGTCGGGCCGCGCGTGCGTCTGAAGCCACGTCGCGTCCGAGCCGTGCTGCGGCTCCGTCAGCCCGAACGCCATGGAACGTTCCCCGGTGATCAGCGCCTCGGACCACAGCCGTCGCTGCTCGGAGGTGCCGAACCGCTCCATCATGATCACCTGCGGAAAATTCCCGACGATCGAGGACTCGTTCTGCAGGTCGTTGTGCAGCCCAAGTCCCTTGTGCGCCAGGTGTTCCCGGATGACGGCCATGTCCACATTGGTGCCGTCCCGCCCGCCCAGCGAGGCCGGCAGACCGTACCGCAGCCATCCCGCCTTGTCGGCCCGCCTGCGCATCTCGGCGAGCAACTCCTCCCATTCCCGCGTCGGGATGCCGTCGTTCTCCCAGTCGGTGCGGGCATGTTCCCGGCGCTTGTCGAAATACTGGATGTGTTCGCGCTCGAGCGGTTTGATCTCGGCCTCGATGAAGTCGTCCATCTCGGCGAGCAGGCCCGGAAGGTGTTCGGGGAGCGTGAAATCCACAGTTGTCTCCTATGTCTCCTTGCCGCTGCCGTACAGGGTTTTCTTCCAGATCGTCGAAAGGGTGGCGATGGCGTCCTCGTCGCTGATCTTGATGCCCAGGTTGGAGGGGCCGACGAACACGGTGGTGAAGTTCTCGAAGAGCAGGGCGATGGCCGCCGCGGTGTGTTTCGGGTCCAGCTCGGTTCCGTAGCCCTGCTCCTGGGCGCGGCGCACCGAGGCGGCGACGATGTCCATGCCGAAGCGCCGAAATTCGTTCTGCACGGCGGCGAAGCGCGGCTGGGTGGCGGCGAGCTGGGCCACGGCGATCATGATGCCGATGTTCTGTTTGAACATGTTCCAGTAGCCGGTGACCACCGAGGTGAAGAAGGCCTCGTCTTCCGGCGAGTCCGGCAGGTGCACGCTGAGCCCGGACGGCGTCACGACGTCGTGCAGAAAGGACTCCGCCAGCGCGGCGAGCAGGTCTTCCTTGTCGCCGAAATACCGGTAGAACACGGCGGGCGACTTGCCGGCGGCGGACGTGATGTCGGCCAGCGTGGTGCCGTGAAAGCCCCTCTCGGCGAACAGCTTTCGGGCGGCCTGCTCAATGGCCTGCCTGGTTTGGCGGCCCTTGGCGGTCAGCGTGTCCGGGGTGGGCATCAGGCCCGGATCCGGTCACCGGCGCGCAGCAGGGCGCCCGGCAGGTCATGGCCGACAACGGATCTGGCGACCTCGGCGGCGGCGATGGCGGCCTGCAGGTCGACGTCGACGCCGAAGCCGCTGTCGCGCAGCAGGTACACCAGGTCCTCGGTGGCGATGTTGCCGGTCGCGCCCGGCGCGAACGGGCAGCCGCCCAGGCCGCCGACCGAGGCGTCCAGCCTTCGCACCCCGGCGTTGACCGCGGCGTAGGCGCTGGCCAGCCCGGAGCCGCGGGTGTTGTGGAAATGGCCGCCCAGCGGCAGGTCGCCGATCACCGGACGCAGTTGGGCGATCAGCGAATTCACCCGCCCGGGGGTGGCGGTGCCGATGGTGTCGGCGATCGACAGGCGGTCGACACCGCGGTCGCGGGCGGCCGCGGCGATGTCGAGCACCCGCTGCGGGGGAGTGGGGCCTTCGAACGGTGAGTCCCACGCGGTGGCGATGATCACCTCGACGCTCACGCCGGCGTCGTGCGCGATGGCGACGATCTCGCTGATCGCCTCGGTGGCCTCCGCGCTGGTGCGCCCGACGTTGGCCTGGCTGAAGGTGTCGTCGGCGGCCACCACGTACTCGATCGAGCGCAGCCCCGCCGCCACCGCGCGCTTGGCCCCGTTCGGGCTGGCCACCAGCGCGGAGAATTCGATGTCGGGGTAGTCGTGCAGGTGCGCGGCGAGCTCGGCGGCGTCGGCCATCGACGGCACCTTCGACGGCGAGACGAACGCGGTGGCCTCGACCTCGCGCACCCCGGTCGCGGCGACCGCCGCCAGGAGTTCGAGCTTGGCCGCCAACGGGATTGGTGCCTCGATCTGCAGGCCGTCGCGCAGCGACACCTCGCGGATCACCACCGCTGTGTTCACAGCACCTCCTCGGCCCGCAACGCGTCCAGCTCTTCGGTGGTCCTGCCCAGCAGTCCGATGAATACGTCGTCGTTGTCTTGGCCCGGCCGCGCGGGCCCGGCGCTGCGGACCCGGCCCGGGGACTCGGAAAGCACCGGCACCACGCCGGGCCCCAGGACGTTTCGCCCGACCCGTTCATCGAAGTGCTCGACCAGCATGCCGCGGGCCCGCAGCTGCGGGTCGTTGACGACCTCGGCGACGGTGTTGATGGGTCCGGCGATCACGCCTGCGGCGCTGAGGGTTTCGATGATCTCACCCGGCTGGCGCTCCGCCGCCCATGCGCCGATGATCTCGTCGAGCTCGTCCTGGTTGCGGCCGCGGGCGCCGTGCGTGGCGAACCGGTCGTCGGTGACCAGCTCGGGGCGGCCCATCGCCTTGCACAGGCGGGCGAAGACGGTGTCCTGGTTGGCGGCGATCACCACCCAGGAGCCGTCGGCGCTGCGGTAGATGTTCGACGGCGCGATGCCCTCCAGCCGGGTGCCCGACGGTCCGCGCACCACGCCGCCCGCGTCGTAGTCGGGGATGGTGGATTCCTGTACCGCCAAACAGGATTCGGTCAGCGCGACGTCCACCACCTGGCCGCGCCCGGTGATGCCGCGGCGGTACAGCGCCGCCAGCGCCCCCTGGGCGCCGAACATGCCGGCCAGGGTGTCGCCGAGGGATAGCGCCAGCCGGGGCGGCGGGCCGCCGGGGAAGCCGTTGAGGTGCCGCAGCCCGCTTGCCGCCTCGGCCACCGAGGCGTAGCCGGCCTTGTGCGCGTCGGGCCCGGTCTGCCCGTAACCCGAGACCCGGACCAGGATGATGCCCGGGTTGCGGGCGCTGAGCACGTCGTAGCCCAGATCCCATTTCTCCAGCGTCCCCGGCCGGAAGTTCTCCACGACGATGTCGGACTTCGCGACCAGCTCCAGGAACAACTCGCGGCCGCGGGGCTTGCGCAGGTCGAGGGTGATCGCGCGCTTGTTGCGCGCGTGCACCGTCCAAAAGACGTGCTGCCCGTCGATTTCGGCCTGGCCCCAGGTGCGCAGCGGGTCCGGGGCGCCGGGAGGCTCGACCTTGATGACGTCGGCGCCCATGTCGCCCAGCAGCCGCCCGGCGAACGGGCCCGCGATCAGCGTGCCGAGTTCGAGCACCCGGACGCCCTCCAGCGGACCGGCTGTCACTCTTTGCTCGCGAAGTCGTGGCGGACCAGCCAGTCGGTGACGATGTCGACGGCCGCGCGCAGCTTGTCGCGCTGGTCGGGACCCGCGTAATAGTGGGTGGCGCCGGGGATTTCGTGCATTTCCTTGTCGTGGTACCCGATGGCCTCGAACAGCCGCCGGGTGTGGCTGGGTGTGCAGGCGTCGTCGGCCAGGTTACCGATCACCAGCGCCGGGACCGCGATGTCGGCCCCGCACGCCACCCCGTCGCCGCGGGCGTCGTCGTAGCTCCACTGCGAAAGCCAGCCCCGCAGCGTCGAGAAGCGGGCCAGCCCGACCGGGCTCATGTTCACCACCTGAGGATCCCCCAGGTAGCAGGTTCCCGGGGTGCGTTCGTTGGGATCGACGGTCGGGTCCAGCCAGCGCGGGTCCGCCATGGTGCCGTGCACCACGAAGCCGAACTCGTCTTCGGGCCGGCCGGCCGCCTTCAACTCGGCGAGCTTGTCCCGGACCCAGGCGGTGATGCGCCGGTTGCGCGCGATCTGCGCCTGGCGATACCGGGCCAGGAACTTCTGGCTGTACGGCGGCTGGTTGGGGTTGTCCGGGTTGTAGAGGTCCAGCTCGGGATCGCGCTTGGTGGGGTCGGATTCGTCGAGGATCGACGCGTCGAGCCATTCGGTCAGCGTGCCGTGGCGGCTGATGTGCGCGGCCAGCAGCATGATGCCGTCCGCGGCGGGCAGGTCCAGGGCGGTCAGGTCGGGACCGTCGCCGGACGGGCTGGACGTGATGGTCGGGTGCTGAGCCTGCTGTTGGTAGAACACCGACAGTGAACCGCCGCCGCTCCACCCGGCCAGCACCACCTTCGAATAGCCCAGCCGCTTCTTGGCGTCCTTGATGCACTCGCCCAGGTCCTCCACCACCTTCTCCATCAGCAGCGCCGCGTCGGTGCCGCGGAATCGGCTGTTGCAGTAGATGACGTGGTGGCCCGCCCGGGCCAGCGCGTTGATCATCGGCAGGTAGGCGCCGCCCCCGATCGGGTGCATGAACACCAGCACCGTGTCCGACGGCCTGTCCGTCGGCTTGAGCAGATAGCTCTCCAGCACGGTGATCTCGGCCAGGCCGCCGTAGACGTCGCGGACGCCGGAATTGTTCTGGAAGGCAACGAGATAGGGGATTCGTTCGTATTCGTGACGGGTCGTCATGCTCAGTGTTGTCCTAGGTCGTTCGCCAGCACCTCGGCCGACGGGGTCAGTCGCCGACGGGTGTCGACGGCGATCACTTGCCAATCGACGCGGGAGTACTCGTCGAACTTGCGCCGCGCCCGTTCCCGCGCCTTCTCCGGTGCGCCGTGGTGAACGCCTTGCGGCGCATGGGAGATCAGGCCGGGCGGCATCGGGATGCCGTAGAGCGAGCCGCCGTGGAAGAAGGCGATCTCGTCATAGTCGACGTTGCGGTGATACCACGGGGTGCGCTCGGTGCCCGGGACACCCTCCGCCGGCTTCGGCAGGAAGTTCATCACGTAGACGCCGGTGGCCTGCATGAACAGGTGCACCGTCGGTGGCAGGTGGACGCTGTCGGAGGTGACCACGTTGTAGTCGGCGATGTTGAAGGTGAACGCGAAGTTGTCACCGCGCCAACCCTCGACGTCGAGCGGATTGTGTTGGTAGAAAAGCGTTGTCGGGCCGCCCTCGTGGAGGAGCCGGACCTCGTACTCGTCGCGGCCGTCGTCCTCGACGGGGGCCGGTTCGGGGATGGTGGCCTGCGACGGGTCGAACGGGAAGTGCCGGCCCAGCGGCCCGGGCGGCGGCACCCGGAACTCGTCGGTCGCCTCGATCATGAGCAGCGTCGTCGCCTCTTTTGTTGAGGGGTCCGGCGCCTGGCGCCAGGTGCAGGCCTTGGGCAGGTAGACCCAGTCACCCTGGGAGTAGCGCAGTGGCCCGAACTCGGTTTCGAGCAGGCCCGCGCCCTGGTGCACGAAGCACAGCAGGTCGCCGTCGACATGGCGGGCGAAAAACGGCATCGGCTGGGCGCGACGGCTCAACAGGATTCGGCAGTCGGCGTTGCTGAACATCAGCAGCGGACCGCCGTTGGCGTCGGTGGCGTCGCTCGGCTTGAGCTCGCCGGCCAGCACGTCGACGGGCCGCAGCGGGCCGACGGACCGGTAGGCGGTGGGGTCGTGGCGGCGGTAGAGGTTCGCCGTGCGGCCGGTGAATCCGCCGCGGCCCAGCTCGTCGTCCTTGAGCCCGTCGAGGTCGGCGTGCAGGCGTTGGGGCGTCGTGCCTTTTCGCAAGTGAACGAACGATTCCATGGATGACCCCCGGCTCGGGCGACCTTACAAAACTGAAAGTGACATTAGTTTTTGTTTTGCGCCCGCACAAGGGTCCATGCGTCTTCGTCGACCTTTTGGGTCGCCGATCAAGCCTGACGAGTCAGTCGCGCACGCGCACCACGACCTTGCCCCTGGCGGTGCGGTTCTCCAGCGACGCGACCGCCGCGGCGGCCTCCTCGAGCGGGTACACCTCCGGATTGGGGGCGGCCAGTTGCCCGGAGCTCAACAGCTTCTCGAGCCCGGCCCACTGCTCGGCCAGCGCGTTCGGATGCGTGGCCGTCCACGCCCCCCAGCCGACGCCGACCACGTCAATGTTGTTGAGCAGCAACCGGTTCACCTTGACGGTCGGGATCTCCCCGCCGGTGAAGCCGACGACCAGCAGCCGCCCGCCCGGCGCAAGCGAGCGCAGCGAATCGGTGAACCGGTCACCGCCGACCGGGTCGAGTATCAGGTCGACGCCGCGACCGCCGGTGAGTTCCTTGACCGCGTCCTTGAACCCGTCGGCCAGCACCACGTCGGTGGCGCCGGCGGCGGTCGCGACGTCGGCCTTCCCCTCGGTGCTGACGACCGCGATGGTGCGCGAGGCCCCGAGCAGCGAGGCCAGCCGCAGCGTCGACGTGCCGATACCCCCGGCGGCGCCGTGCACCAGGACGGTCTCGCCCTGGGCGAGCCGGCCGCGCACTGTCAGGGCGAAATACACGGTCAGGTCGTTGAACAGGAGTCCGGCGCCGGCCTCGAAGCTCACGTTGTCGGGTAGCTTGAACACCCGGTCGGGCGCCAGGATCGCGACTTCGGCCATGCCGCCGGACAGCATCGTCAGCCCGACGACCCGGTCGCCGGTCCGCACGTGCGCGTCGGCCGGCGCCGAGCGGACCACACCGGCGATCTCCGCGCCCAGCACGAACGGCGGCTCGGGGCGGTACTGATACAGGCCCCGGGTCAGCAACGCGTCGGGGAAGGCGGCACCGGCGGCGTGCACCTCGACGACGACGCCGTCACCCGACGGTTCGTCGACCTCCGCCACCTCGATCGCGTCCGGACCGTCCAACCGAGTCACCCGTGCAGCGCGCATGGTCGCAGAGCCTACTGCCGACTCAGAATCCGCCCGCGACCCGCACCACCGCCCGACCGGTGAACTTGCCGGCGCGCACCTGATCGAGCACGTCGACCACGTCCTTGACGTCGACGTCGCTGGTGAGCGAGTCGAGATGGCGCGGCCGCAACGAATCGCCCAGCAGCGCCCACAGTTTGCGGCGCCGCCCGATCGGCATCTGCACCGAATCCATCCCCAGCAGCGCGACGCCGCGCAGGATGAACGGCATCACGGTGGTGCGTAACGCCGGACCGCCGGTCAGCCCGCTGGCGGCGACCGCCCCGCCGTAGTCGACGGCGCTGAGCACGTCGGCCAGCGTCGCACCGCCCACGCAATCCACCGCGGCCGCCCAACGCGCCTTGGCCAACGGCCGCGGCTTGGCGTCGGGATCCTCCGGCAACCGGCCGATAACCTCCGCCGCGCCAAGCTCTTTCTGCAGCCCGGCCGCCGCCTCCTTGCCGGTCGAGGCGACCACAGAAAAGCCCTTGGCGGCCAGCAGGTCCACGCTGATCGAGCCGACGCCCCCGGAGGCGCCGGTGACCACGACGGACCCGGCGCCGGGCTCAACGCCCCAGTCGATCAGCGCCTGCACGCTCATCGCGGCGGTGAAGCCGGCGGTCCCGATCGCGGCGCCCTCGCGCGGGGTCAACGGGCCGAGCGCGACGACCTGGTCGGCGGGCAGCCGCGCGAATTCGGCGTAGCCGCCGTGGTGGCCGGTGCCGATCTGGTAGCCGTGCGCAAGCACCGTGTCACCGACGGCGAAGTCGGGTGAACTCGACTCGACGACCTCGCCGGCCAGATCGATGCCCGGCACGACGGGGTAGCTGCGCACCACGCCGCCGCCCGGGGTCACGGCCAGCGCGTCCTTGTAGTTGACGCTCGAATAGAGCACCCGGATCGTGACCTCACCGGGTGGCAGGTCGGAGTGGCTCAAAGTCTCGACCGACGCGGTAATCCGGTCGCCATCTTCGCGAGCGACGAGCGCTTGAAACGTGTCCATGCCTCGACGCTAACCTCGCCGTATGGATTCCTTTCCACTCGGTCGCTTTTCGGTCTCCCGGGTGGGCTTCGGCGCGATGCAGCTGCCGGGCCCCAATGTCTTCGGCCCGCCCCGGGACCGCGATGAGGCGTTGGCCGTCCTGCGGCGGGCCGTCGAGCTCGGCGTCGACCACATCGACACCGCCCAGTTCTACGGACCCGACGTCGCCAACGAGCTCATCCGCGAGGCGCTCCACCCCTACCCGGAGAACCTGGCGCTGGTGAGCAAGGTCGGCGGCCGGCGCGACGACAAGGGCGCCTGGCTGCCGGTCGACGAGCCCGCCGACTTACGCCGCGACATCGAGACCAACCTGCGCACCCTCGGCGTCGACCAGCTAGCCGCGGTCAACCTGCGCGTGTTCGAAAGCGGCGAGCCCGATCGGCTGTTCGACGACCAGCTCTCGGTCATGATCGAAGCCCGCGACGCGGGGCTGATCGGCGGGATCGGGCTGAGCAACGTCAACCGCGATCACCTGCTGCGCGCCTTGGAGCGCACCGAAATCGCCTGTGTGCAAAACGCATTCAACCTTCTCGATCGGGAATCGGCGCCCCTGCTCGACGAGTGCACCGCCCGCGGGATCGCGTTCGTGCCGTTTTTCCCGCTGGGGGCCGCGTTCGTCCAGCCGAACCCGGTGCTGACGCACCCGCTGGTGGCCGACACGGCCGAGCGGCTCGGCCGTACGCCGGCGCAGGTCGCGCTGGCGTGGACGTTGAGCGTGGCGCCCAACGTGCTGCTGATCCCCGGCACCTCGTCGGTGCGGCACCTGGAGGAGAACATGGACGTCGCCTCGATCGAACTCGACGACGAGGTCCGTCAGCAACTGGACGCCCTCGCCGGGTAGTCACACCGAACGTGCACTCAGGGCGGGAAATTGGCCGACTGGCCGCCGTGGTTGCACGTTCGGCGAACCGAGCTACTTGAGCTCGGCCGACGACAGGCCCAGCAAGCGGCGGGCGACCACCAACTGCTGGATCTGCTGGGTGCCCTCGAAGATGTCCAGGATCTTGGAGTCGCGCGCCCACTTCTCCAGCATCGACTGCTCGGAATAGCCTGCGGTACCGGCCAATTCGACGGTCTTGAGGGTGACGTCGCTGGCCATCCGGCCGGCCTTGGCCTTGCTCATCGACGCCTCTTTGGAGTTGGGGATCTTGTTGTCGGCCTGCCACGCCGCCCGCAGGGCGAGCAGGTAGGCGGCCTCCCAGTCGGCTTCCATCCGCAAAAACTCGGCCGCCGCGGCGCTCTGCGCGTGCGACGGTTTGTCGTAGGAGATGTCCACGCCCGCCTCGGTGAGGATCTTGCGGATTTCCTCGAGGGCGGCTCGGGCGACGCCGATGGCCATGGCCGCCACGATCGGCCGGGTGTTGTCGAAGGTCTCCATCACACCCGAAAAGCCCTTGCCGACTTCGATTTCGGGGTTGCCGAGCAGGTTCTCCTTGGGGATGCGCACGTTGTCGAAGCGGATCGCCGCGGTGTCGGAGCCCTTGATGCCGAGCTTGCGTTCGAGCCGCTCGACCGTCACGCCGGGGTGCTCGCGCGGCACGATGAACGACTTGATGGCCGCGCGCCCCTGCGACTTGTCCAGCGTGGCCCACACCACGATGTGGGTGGCGCGCGAACCGGCGGTGACATAGATCTTCTCGCCGTTGATCACGTACTCGTCGCCGTCCAGCTTGGCGGTGGTCGACACCGCCGCCGAGTCGGAGCCGAACCCCGGCTCGGTGATGGCCATCGCCGCCCACACCTTGCCCAGGCGTTCCAGCTGTTCCTGTGTCGCGACGGCGGAGATAGCCGCGTTGCCCAGGCCCTGGTAGGGCACCGACAACATCATCGCGACGTCACCCCAGCAGGCCTCGAGGGTCTGCAGCAGCGCCGCCATGTTGGCGCCGTTGTGGTTTTGGTCCCGGTCCTTGTTCTCGTCGCCCAGGTTGTCGGCCCCGGCGAATTCGATGGATTCCGAGGCGCCCGCGAACAGGTTGTAGAGCGTGTCGAGTTCGACCGGGTAGGCGTGTTCGGCGAGGTCGTACTTGCGGGCGATCGGCCGCATCAGCTCCGCGGCGCCCTGGTGGGTCTTGACGGCCACCGCTTGCAGCTTGCGGGGTAGTTCCAGATTGATTGCCATGGTTGGTCTTTCGGTAGTCCGGATGACGACTTAGATGACGACGACGCCCTCGGCCACGCCGATGGCCCGCAGGTCGCGGTACCAGCGCTCGACCGGGTGCTCTTTGGTGAAGCCGTGGCCGCCGAGCAGCTGGACGCCGTCCAGGCCGATCTGCATGCCCTTGTCGGCGCCCAGCCGCTTGGCCAGCGCCGCCTCGCGGAGGAAGGGCAGGCCCTGCTCGGCGCGGGCCGCGCCGCGCCAGGTGATCAAGCGCAGGCCGTCCAGCTCGATGGCGATGTTGGCGCACATGAACGCGACCGCCTGGCGATGGGCGATCGGCTCACCGAAGGCCTCGCGCTCCTTCACGTAGGGCACGACGTAGTCGAGCACCGCGTGCGAGGTGCCGACCGCCAGCGCCGCCCAGCCCAGCCGGGCCAGCGCGATCGCCTCCGAATAGTCGGCGTCGGTGGCCTCGTCCTCGCCGAGGCGGGCGCTCAGCGGCACCGTTACCCCGGAGAGCTCCACCTGGCCCAGGGCCGCCGCGCGGATGCCCATACTCGGATCCGCCTTGACGGCAAGGCCTTTGGTCGACGACTCCACGACGAACAAAGCCGGCTTGCCGTTCAGCTGCGCGCCGATGATGAACAGTTCGGCGTCGGCCGCCGCCGGAACCAACGACTTCACGCCGTCGAGGCGGTAGCCGCTCGGTGTGCGCACCGCGGTCGTTTTCAGCATGGTGGGGTCGAACAGCGGTTGCGGCTCGGCGATGGCGACGCAGGCCTGCGGAACGTTCTCGCCGGCGAACTCGTGCAGATAGGTGGCCTGCTGGTCCGCGCTGCCCCAATGGGTCAACGCGGCGGCCACACCGCCGGGGGCCAGGATCGGCAGGGCCAGACCCATGTCGCCGTAGGCGAGCGCCTCGGCCGCCAGCACGTTGGTCACGCTGGAGCGGTGGGCGGCGATGCCGTCGAAGTCCTCGGGGATGTTGATCGCGGTGATGCCCAGCTCCGCGGCTTTGGCGATCAGGTCGGCGGGGTAGGTCGCGGCCTCGTCGGCCTCGGGCGCCGCCGGCCGCAGCACCTCGTCGGCGAACTCGGTGAGGGTCTCGACGATCAGCTTTTGGTCGTCGTCGGGCGTCAGGTCGAAGTAGTCCTTGCCGCTCGACTTCAGGCGGGTCGGTCCGCTGCGCAGGTTCTGCACGCGCTTGAACTGCCGGGAGGCGGCGGCCGCGGTGGAGAATACGGTCTTCGTGCCGTACTGGAGCCCCCGGTTGACCGGGTCGCGCAGGCGGTATTTGTCGAGGAACTCCTGGCCCATGAGCGGGGTGAGCAGCGCGATGGCGATGTCGACGCCGGTGCGCTTGTGGTGTTGTAACCCGACCGCGCTCTCGTGGTCTTTCCGTTTGCGACCGGAGCGGGCGGATTTCGAAGTCTTTGTTGAACCGGAACGACTGTCGGTCATCTGGGCGCCTCTGTTGTTGGGGCAGTGCGGATAGGCCTATCTTACTCCGGAGTAAGATCACAGAGAACACTTGTTAACTAATTCACAGCGCCGGTATCCAGGCTGCGCAGCACGTGGGCATGCAGCGGCCCGTTCGTCGCCACGGCGCTGCCGCGGTGCGGTCCCGGCACGCCGTCCAGGCCGGTCATCGTCCCGCCCGCCTCGCGGACCAGGATGTCGAGCGCGGCGAGGTCCCAGACCGAAACCTCGGGTTCGGCGGCGATGTCGACCGCCCCTTCGGCCACCAGGCAATAGGAGAGGAAGTCGCCGAAGGCGCGCACCCGCCAGACGGCGTCGGTCAGCGCGATGAAGCGGTCCCGCAGACCGCGGTCCGCCCAGCCGGACAGGCTGGAAAACGACAGACTGGCCGAATCAAGTTGCGCCACTGAGGAAACCGATAACCGCCGCGGCGCCGCGCCGTCGACGCTGGCGAAGGCGCCCCGGCCGCGTGCGGCCCACCAACGCCGCTGCAGCGCCGGGGCGCTGACGACGCCGACGGCGGGCACACCGTCTTCGAGCAGCGCGATCAAGCTGGCCCACACCGGCACGCCCCGCACGAAGTTCTTCGTGCCGTCGATGGGGTCGATGATCCACTGCCGTCCGGTGAAAGCGGTGGTCCCGCCGAACTCCTCGCCGACGACGCTGTCGTGCGGTCGTTCGCGGCCCAGCGCCTCGCGCAGCTCGGTCTCCACCCCGCGATCGGCGTCGGTGACCGGGGTCAGGTCGGGTTTGGTGTCAACGCGCAGGTCGAGGGCGCCGAAGCGGGCCGACGTCAGCGCGTCCGCGCGGTCGGCCAGCGCGAGCGCCAATGTCAGATCGTCCCGACTCATGACGCAGTCCTATCACGGCTCTACCATGGCGGCGTGTGGGAATTCGGAGTCCTGATCCTGCTGCTGGCCGTGTTGGCGGTCGCCCTCGCTCAGCGGTTCGGGCCGCGCGGCCCCCGCGGCGAGCTGCTGAACGGCACGCTGCTGGTGACCGGCGTAAGCCCGCGGCCCGAGGCCACCGGTGAGCAGTTCGTCACCATCGCCGGTGTGATCAACGGGCCCACCGTCAGTGAGCACGCCGTGTATCAGCGCATGGCGGTCGATGCCGACAACTGGCCGACCATGGGCCAGTTGTTCCCGGTCGTGTATTCGCCGAAGAATCCGGACAACTGGAGGTTCGCGCCCTCCGAGCCGCCGCCGGCGTAGCGCCCGTCAGCCGGCCGCGGGCGGGCGTGCCATCACCGTGATCCGCACGCCGTAGCGCGGGACCACCATCGCGGCCCGCGAGACTCGCATCCCCGGTAGCCCGGGCACGCCGGCCGTCGTTCGCGCCAGCGCCTCAGTCGGCGCGGCGGACAAGCCACCGACCGGCAACTCCGGCAACCCCGAAGCGGGGTTGCCGGTCGCGGACGCCCAGCCGGCGGGCACCGACATCGCCCCGATCCTTCCGGCGCCGGCGAACACCGCCTGAACGCCGCCGCCCGGGCCCGACGCGGCACCGCTCAGCGCGGGCGCAGCGGGCATTCCGGCCGGAGCCGCCCCGAGGTTCGGCAAAATGCCTAAGTTCTTGTCGGCCTGGATGATTCCCGCGGGAAACCCTTCCGAATTGAGCAGCGCGTTGAATGTGGTCTGGACGCCCTGGATGGTGTCGAGTATCCGGAAAAGTTGCGACGACGAGCCGGGCGCCGCGGGGGTCACCACCTGCGAGCCCGTGCCCGAGTTCGAGGCGCCGGCGGCGGCTTGCGCGACGGCCGCCTGCTGGGCCGGCACCCCACCCGGGTCGGTGGTTTGGCGCGGAGAGGAGAAGGGCGAAAACTGCACCGCCGCGGCCGAACTGGCGCAGTAGCTGTACATCGCGGCGGCGTCCTGAGCCCAATACTCGGCGTATTGCGCCTCGGTGGCGGCGATCGCGGCGGTGTTCTGTCCGAAGAAGTTCGTCGCTATCAGCATTGCCAATTGGCTGCGGTTGGCGGCGACCGCGGGTGGCGGCACCGTCATGGCATGCGCCAGCTCGTAGGCCGCCGCGGCCGCCCGGGCGTGCGTCGCCGCCTGCTGAGCCCGCTCGGCGGTGGAATACAGCCAAGCCACATAGGGCGCCGCGCTGGCCGCCATGGCCTGGGAGGCGGGCCCGTACCAGTGCAACCCCGTCAGCCCGGACAGCACCGACTCGTAGACGGCGGCCGTGATGCTCAACTCCGCCGACAGCGAGTCCCAGCTACCGGCGGCGGCCAGCAACGAGCCGGACCCCGGGCCGGCGTACATCCGGCCGGAGTTCACCTCTGGTGGCAGGAGGCCGAAATCCATTGTGTGACAGCCCTATGAGCGCGTACAACGAAGCTGCGTGCGGCGAACGGTTCGTTCTATCTCCGACGGCAGTTGGCGGATCGGCGGCACGTCAGCCGGCGGCCGGCGGGCGGGGGATCACGGTGAGCCGCATCCCGTAGCGGGGCGGTGCGCCCACGCCGACGGAGCGCGCGGCGCCGCTGCCCGGCATGCCCGGATAACCGGGGTACCCGGACGCCACCGGCTCCTCGGTGCCGGGCAGCGTGGTGAAGCCGGCGGGCGATAGCGGCGAGATATGGGTGCTCGTCGGTGCCGACCAGCTTGCGGGCACCGACATCGGCCCGATCGAGCCGGCGTGCGAGAGCGTCGCGGTGATGTTGCCCAGGCCTCCGCCCAGGCCCGCCGTGGCGCCGCGAAGCGCGGGCGCCGCGATGGCGGGGGCGAGATTGGCGGCCGCCGCCCCGGGCTTGGCGAGGATGCCCAGATTGTTCTCGGCCCCAATGATTCCCGATACGAACTGCTCCATGTTGTAGGGAGCGCTGAAGCCGACGCCCGTGCCCTGAATGAGGTCGAGGACCCGGAAGGCGTTGTTATTGTTGGCGGCCGCCAGCGGCGCGGCGCCGACTCCCGATTGCGGGTCCGGCGCCGAAAGTTGGCCGGTTTGCGGTGAGAACGACTGCGCCACAGCCTTGTTGGCGGCCGTCCTGGCGCCGGCCGTGGCCACCGCGGTGTTCTGGGCGCCCACCCCGGACTCGTTGGTGGATTTGCTCGCGGCGGTGAACTTCGGCAACCGCGTCGCCGCCGCCGAGGAGGCGGCGTACCCCGACATCGCGGCGGTGTCCTGAGCCCAGAAATCGGCGTATTGCGCCTCGACGGCCGCGATGGCGGCGGTGTTCTGACCCACGATGTTCGTCGCCACCAGCGACGCCAGCAGGGTGCGGTTGGCGGCGACCACCGGGGGCGGCACCGTCATCGCGTACGCCTGCTCGTACGCCGCCACGGCCGTTCGCGCCTGCATGGCCGTTTGTTGCGTCTGCTCGGCGGTCGCCTGCAACCACGCCAGGTAGCGGGCGGCCGCGAACGCCATCGCGTCGGCCGCCGAGCCGCGCCACTGCAGGCCCAGGCTCAAGAGCACCGATTCGTACGACGCGGCGGTGGAGGCCAACTCGGCCGACAACGCGTCCCAACTTCCCGCGGCGGCCAACAACGAGGCCGGCCCGGGTCCGGCGTACATCCGGGCGGAATTGATTTCCGGTGGAAGAAAAGCCCAATCCATGATGTCCCATCCCTGTGAAGGCAAACGTGAATAACGCCGGGGCTGAACGCATCGGCGTTGTTTGGCAAAAAATCTGTTGGCCGCTTCCACACCGCCTTGCCGGTCGGCAAAGCTCACCCCGGGTGACTGGGCGGCCGAGCGCGAGCGCTCACGTGCTGTCTAGCGGGCAGCGTGGCGCTTATCGAGGTGGCGGACCGTGCGCACAGGGCATCGCAATGGATCCTTCGATGTTCGGGCAATTCAAAGGTCGCAGGCGCGGACGGCGCTTGCGGGGTTTTGCGGCTATTCCGGCGCCGGCCAGGCAGAATTAAGGGCTAGTTTCCCTTTAGTTCATCTTCTGTTAACCACGCTTGCGTGCCCCGATGCCGGCAGAAAGAACACGAAACCCGCTGCGGGACTGGCTACTTCGCCCCTGTGCGACCGGTTGCGGTGCGCGTTGTTGGGCACGTGTCAAGCACCACCCAGGGGCGCTCAGCCGTGGCTGATCCGCAGCAGCTCTTGCAGGTTGGGCAGCTTGACCCGCGGCCGCCCGTGCGGCTCACCGGCGGCCCGCTCATGGCGGTCGATGATCTCCCAGTGCTCGGAGGTGACCAGCTTGGGCTGGCGTGCGGCCAGCCAGTTGGCCAGCTGGTCGGCGTGGTCGTCGGGGAAATCCGCCAACTCGCCCCGCGCGCGTTCCAAGTCGGCGAGCAGGGTGTCGACGGTGTCCTGGGAGTCCTTCTTATTGGTGCCGATGACGCCGGTCGGGCCGCGCTTGATCCATCCGGCGACGTATTCGTTGCGGCTGCCCTCCACCCGCCCGGCGGCGTTGGGGATGGTCGCGGTCTTCTCGTCGAACGGCAGCCCCGGCGTGGGCATGCCGCGGTAGCCGACCGACCGCACGACGAGCTGAACCGGCAGCTCCTCGCGCTCGCCGGTGTCCTTGGCCGAGACCCGGCCGCCCTCGTCGGTGACCAGCTCGTTGCGGCCCAGCACGATGCTCTCCACCTTGCCGTCACCCTTGATCTCGATCGGAGAGGTCATGAACCGGAACACGATTCGACGGTGGTCGGGCCGCGGGGCGCGCCCGGCGTAACCGCGCAACACCTTGATGTTCAGCTTCGTCGTCTTGTCCGCGGCGGCCTCATCCTCCTCGGTGATGCCCTCCAGCTGCGCCGGATCGACGATCACGTCGACCCCTTCCAGGTCCGCCAGCTCACGCAACTCCAGCGTGGTGAACGCGGTCTGCAGCGGCCCCCGCCGCCCGATGATGACCACCTCCTCCACGCCACACGGCCGCAGCGAGTCCAGGGCATGGTCGGCTATGTCGGTGCGTGCGAGCACATCGGGATCGGTCACCAGGATGCGGGCGACATCGAGGGCGACGTTGCCGTTGCCGACCACGACCGCGCGGGCGCCCGACAGGTCGGGGCCGGGCTCTTGGAAGTGCGGGTGCGCGTTGTACCAGCCCACGAATTCGACGGCGGCCATGCTGCCGGGCAGGTCCTCGCCGGGAATGCTCAACGACCGGTCGGATTGCGCCCCGATGGCATAAATCACCGCGTCATAGCGGTCGGACAGCTCCCCGGGGTGCACGTGTTCGCCGACCACCACGTTGCCGAAGAAGCGGAAGCGCGGATCTTCGGCGGTTTTTTCGAACTGCTTGCTGATCGACTTGATCTTGGGGTGGTCGGGCGCGACGCCGGAGCGCACCAGCCCCCACGGGGTGGGCAGCATTTCCAGCATGTCGACGGCGACATCGATCCCTTCGGCCGCGTCGGCCGCCTTGAGCAGGGATGACGCGGCGAAGAATCCCGACGGTCCGGAGCCGACGATTGCAACGTGGTATGGGCGCATACTCGACCTTCTATTCGTGCCCGGTTAGCGCGCGGTGGGCTGCGGGCGCGCGGCGCGGGGTGCACATGACCGTGACTCGATGCTAAACGCATGACCGCTGGTCGTGGCCCGGGCACTCGCCGGGAGCCGGGGTCCCCGGTGGGTCCCGGTAACGTGGTCCGCTGTGGAACCCGACCGTCAAGCCGATATCGCCGCCCTTGACTCCACCCTGACCACGGTGGAGCGGGTGCTCGATGTGGACGGTTTGCGCAGCCGCATCGAGAAGCTCGAACACGAGGCGTCGGATCCCAAGTTGTGGGATGACCAGAGCAACGCGCAGCGGGTGACCAGCCAGTTGTCCCACGCGCAGGGGGAGCTGCGCCGCATCGAAGAGCTGCGGCAGCGGCTCGACGACCTCCCGGTGCTCTACGAGCTGGCGGCGGAGGAGGGCGAAGACGCTGCCAGCAGGGGTGAAGCGCTGGCCGAGGCGGACGCCGAGCTGAAGGCGCTGCGCGCGGATATAGAGGCCACCGAGGTGCGCACGCTGCTCTCGGGTGAGTACGACGAGCGCGAGGCGTTGGTCAC